>JAFRLP010000540.1 GCA_017431185.1 Victivallales bacterium
GTCATTGAACAGGCGGATGGCGGCACGGTCAGCGTCACCTATCGGTATGACCCGCGTGGTCTCCTGCGGGAGGACACGTGCGTCCTGCGCTCCGCCACAGGTCGGGAACGTCGTTTCGCCCGCCGCTACACCTGGCTGCGGCAGGAAAACCAGCCGTGGCCTGTCCTGCTTGAAGCAAGCGCGTCCGATGAGTCCGGAACACCTCTCTGGCAACGCCATTACATCCGTGTCCAGGGGCAATTGGTGGGGATAATGGAGGACGGCATTTCCTCCCCCGCCCTCTGTGATGCACGTTCCTCTCTCCTCAGCGTCGAGCCTGATGCCACGGGGACTCTGCTAGCGCAGGGACGAGGCTGGACAGCGTTTGACTCCTGGGGTGTCCCATTGGAGGAGACGGGTCGCGCCGTTGGCTGCGGCAGCCTGGGCTTCACTGGACAATGGCAAGACCCGCTGACAGGTCTGCTCTATCTGAACACGCGTTTCTACGCCCCTGAACTGGGCATCTTCCTTTCAGCCGACCAGGCGCCTTTCCGCCTCGACCAGCCACTAACGATGAATCGCTACGCCTACTGCCAGAATGACCCAGTGAACCGTCTGGACCCGCAAGGGACTTTTTCGATGCTCATGTTTGACCTGACCTTAGCATTCGTCGCGTTCAATTTACCTATGAATATTGGCGTCGAGTCCTATTATCTGGGGCAAATGCTGGGAAACATCAGTTTCTGGGAGCCAGAGCAGCGCAATGTCTCATTGACGGTGCATGGTGTCAGCGCCCACGACAAAAACTACAGTCGGGGCTTTCACACTTTGCTACGGGAAACAGCCTCCAACCAGGACTATCGTGAATTCTTGTGGAGCGGCTTTACGATTCTGGGGATTCCCAATCTCACCCTCCCCAATCTGACCCAGCATACCATTGCTTGCACCAGCCTTGCCTTCACCCTTGCGTGCCTTCGTTTTATGGAGTACGAAAACATCAATGTGCTGGCGCACAGTTGGGGAACCGTGCTGAGCAAGCACGCATTGTTCTTAAGCGGCATAGAGGTCGGTCTATGGGCCACCATGGGGTCACCGCTCACCATCGGCCGGGAGCATTTCGATTGGCCTCACCCCCGCTCCTGGATTAACATCTACTATCCCGACGACCCGATTATTTACCTGGGCATGGAGTTTCCAGGACCGTTTTTCGGCACAGGGTGGCCGCTTTTCCTCTCCGACCGTCCAGACGCCCAGCACATCTTCACCTCCAAGGGGGGCTTCAGCCACACCCAATACTTCGACGACATCCGCGTCACCAGAACCATCGGCTCCATCCTATCTCGTCAATGAAAAAAAGATGTGCCAGAATGCCGTCAATGCCTTTCTCGCCCAAAAACAGACTTGTAGAAACACAAAACAACAAGCAGCACAGGAGGCAAAGAGAATGTTTGACAAAGACCATGCGGCCAAGGTGATGTTCGGCAACAGCGAGGCGGTGGCAAATCTCATCAACGAGGCATTCTTCCGAGGAAAGGAATACTTTCACCCCGAACAGTTCCACGCACTGCCGACGGATTCATTCCTGATTGAGACAAAGAACAGGAAAGGAAACAAGCGGACGTGTACCACGAGAGATGCCTTCTGGCAATGCGACACTGGTGACAATCGGCACATCTGTCTATTATTCGGCCTGGAGTTCCAGTCTTCTGTCGATTATTTCATGCCTGGACGCCTGTTCATTGATGCGGCCCTGAACATCCATGAGCAGCATAGGAGAATTGCCATGAAAAGGGAGGCACAGTGGGGGAAACGGGGATATCCATCCACCGAGGAGTACCTCTCCCGTTTCGGCAAGGGGGACAAGGTCGTCAAACCCCTCGCCGTCGTGGCCTATTTCGGAGGGGATGGATGGGACGGGCCAAAGAGCCTGAACGACATATCCAGTCCTCTTCCGCCCGAACTGGCGGAATACGACTACGACATGAAGGCTCCCGTTGTCGATCTTGACAACATTCCCATCGAAAGAGTGCGTGGCTTCGAGCAAAATCTGAAACTTGTGCTATTGTATGCAATAGGAAGAAAGGAGCCTGGACTGCTGAGACGTATCGTCGCCGAGGAGCCAGGATTCAGGAAGGTGCCACATCACGTGGCAACACTTATACAGGCGTTGTTTCACACCAAGTTCAAAATTCCAAACGACAAGGAGGACATTGACATGTGCCTGGCGGAAGAAATGATGATTGAAGAAGGCAGGAAAAAGGGCATGGAAGACGGCCTGAAGCAAGGCATGGAGGACGGCCTGAAACAAGGAATGAAGGACGGCCTGAAACAAGGAATGCAGGACGGTCTGAAGAAAGGAATGCAGGACGGTCTGAAGAAAGGAATGCAGGAAGGCATGCTGAAAGGTGCCGAACGGTACATTCAGATGTGCCGAAATAACAACACCTCCCGTTCAGAAACCCTTTTGGGCTTGAAGTCCATCTTTCTGCTTTCCCCACAAAAGGCCACCGCTTTACTCAGAAAAGCGTAGCGTTGAAATCTATCATCCTATGAATGACATATCCCCCTGATGGCAGTCAAACCCGGCTGTACCCCTTTTGCGGAGCGGCTGTTCCTTTTTGCTCATTTTCAACAGTTTACATATATTTTTTTGAAGGAATCCGCTTGAAATTCCAAACGGGATTTGTTA
>JAFRLP010000541.1 GCA_017431185.1 Victivallales bacterium
CGAAAGCAACAGCGAATTGCTTTCGCCGCGTGGAGTTTCGGAGCATTGGAGTTCGGCTAGGGTGCCGCCGCTACGGCGCTGATTTTGGCACAGAGCGGCTTGCAATCAAATGAGCAGGGTTATATTAACTCGTGTCAAAAAAGGAGAATCTGATGAGAATAGCCTCTACAACTGGTGATTTTCTGGACTACGTGGCCAATGATGACATTCCGCAGGCAGTTCGTCTGTTGGCGCAATGTGGCTTCAGGCATATCGACGTCAATCTGGGCGGGGCGCTCTTCAAGGATTCAAGGCTTTGCTCGGACGGCTGGGAAACCTGGGCTGAGGAAATCAAGAGGACAGGCATTGAGATGGGCGTGGATTTCGTGCAGGCGCACGCCTCCGACTCCGCATACGCGCCTGGTCAAGACCGCGATTATCGCATGGAGATGCTCCGCAGGGAGATGCAAGTCTGCAAGGTGCTCGGCATTCCAGGCATGGTTGTGCATGCCATCAGCCGTCCCCAAGGCGACAGGGAGGATTTTCTGAAGGCCAACACCGCCATGTATTCGGAGTTGCTGAAGAGCGCCGAGGAGACGGGAGTCCGAGTCTATACGGAAAACACCTGCACGGCAAACTGCCCGACCTATTTCCTGTACGAAGGAAGCGACTTCAATGAACTGCGTGAGCGTCTGGGACGCCATCCGCTCTTCGGCTGCTGCTGGGACGTCGGCCATGCGAATGTGCAGGACGTTGACCAGTATAAGTGCATCACGGAGATGGGGGATGGCCTCATGGCAGTCCATATCCACGACAATGACGGACGGCGCGACCTGCACCTTCAGCCCTATTCTGGAAATACCTGCTATGACGCCATCCTCAGTGCGCTTTGCGCCATCGGCTTCAAAGGCTGCTTCACGCTTGAGGCACTCAGCCTTCCCGTCGCCCAGACCTTCTGCTTCTGCCGAAGGAAGCGTTTCACGCAGCAGGGAAAGGAGCATGACAAACTCGGAATGCTGCCGCTGGAATTCAAGATGCGCTCCCAGCGATACATGTTCGATGTCGTAAGATTCATGCTGGAGACCTACGGTTGCTTCGAGGAATGACGACGGCGGGGACACCGTCGCAGCATTTCCCACAGACGCTGCCAGAGAGTCCACCGTTCCGAAACGAGAGAGGCGTCTCCAATTATTCTTTGGCAACTTCTTCAGTCTGCCAGTCGGCGATTTGTCCAGTCCTGGTATCGAAAGTCACACCGTTCAGGAATATTCTTTTCCGCGAAAGACCATACTGCTGGTAATATTTCCTGTCCTTAATCTGGGAGAGGGCGGAATCATCTTTATCCAGTTTGAATTCAAAGATGAAAACATATTTTTCGGTTTCAGCCACTGCATCAATTCGTCCGTCATTCGTGTGGGATTCCGCCTTGACATAATATCCAAGCAGACGGAACAGGGCAAAGAAAATGTTCTGGAAATTGCTCTCGTCCTTGTGGTGGACCTCATACGATATTCCCGCGAAGAAAACCTCCATTGCCTTACGGAGTTGTTTGACGTCGCCATTCACCATCGCCTCCGCCAATTGCTCACAGAAATTGGTGACAAAATTGTCCGATTTCCGGGAATAGGCGTTCATCAGGCTGGTATTGAAGGAGAAACTGACCTCGCGGTTCGGGAAATCCAGCCAGTACCACGGCATATTGAACTTTTTCACCATGGACTTGATTGTCAGATACCCTGTTTGAAGCAGCAGCGTCAGCGGATCCAACTGGTCGATTTCAAAGGCATTGAATGCCATGGAAGAAACCGGTTTTGAAAGAATATTGTCGAAATCGAATCTCGTTTTTTTGACGAGTTCCATCAGGAAGGAGGGCGTTCCCGTCGAAAACCAGTAGTTGTCGAACTCGCCATCAGATTCGAAAAATTTTGCTAGAGAGACAGGATTATATACGGATTCGCAGTCCGCATGGAAACGATATCCGTCATACCATTCCCTGATTTTCGGAAGCAATTGCTCCCTTGGCATATTCAATTGCCTTGAGACCCATTCAATCCTGTCGTTGAAATAGGATTCGAGTTCGCTCTCAACATAGCCAAGCATTGTGGCGTATTTCGCGTTCATCGTAATGTCGGTCAGGTTGTTCAAATCGGAAAACAGCGAGACATGGCAGAATTTGCTGACGCCAGTGATGAAGGCAAAACGGAGAGACTTGCCCGCCTTTTTGATGTTGCTGTAAAACCCCTTCAGGACTTGAAGAATCCCATCCACCTTTGGATTGGTGATATTATTGAGGATTGGTTTGTCGTATTCATCCACAAGAATAACCAAATCCCCCTGTTTAGCCATATCTTTGATCAGGTTTTCAAAGCGGGTGGTCAGCAGTTCCCCACGAAGACTCAGGCCACTGCTTTCGGCAACATTCACCAGCAAATCATTCAGGTAGCCGGAAAGTTCTTCTGGAGTCTGAATATCGCAGTTTGCCATGTCCAAATGAATCACAGGGTGGGTTTTCCAGTCGTATGGCTTGCCGTAAATCGCCAGTCCCCTGAACAACTCTTTTTTCCCTTCAAAAAGGGCTTTCAGCGTGGAGACCGTCAGCGATTTTCCAAAACGACGGGGACGGGCGAGAAAATACATTCCCTTAGCCGGCCTTATCAACTGCCAGATGAACTCCGTCTTGTCCACATACAGGAAATCTCCCTGTATCAAATCTTCGAAAATGTAAACGCTGCTGGTCAAATCCTTCATGTCGTCATCCTCCATAATCCAGTGTGACTATCTCCGTCCTGAAACATCAGATTGTCCCTAATCGGCATCAATTTTATAATAATATAAGAACCCAAGGATGCTTTGGCAAATGGAGAAACACATTTTCATCCCATTCACCACATTTTCACCTACCTTCCATGGCACTTTGAAATTACCTCCGCAACCGACAAGGGGCCATCGTTTTTGGCCCATCTCGACGCTCACAGTGAGGCGATGAATTGCAGTCCCGCAAGCATGTCCTTTTCGGGGCGACGCTGTTCCAGCGTCTTGACCACGGCAAGCCGGTTGATTTGGCGATGGAAATCCACGGGGAGGTCACCTTCGCCGGGCACCAAATGCATATCATGGTAAAGAGCCTCCTGATTGGTCAGCCGTGAATCCGACCAATGCACACGTCCAATCAGTTCGGGGTGGGCAAGGAAATCGTAAAGGCGAGCGAAACGCTCCTTTGCGGTGGCATAGAGCGCCACCGAGGTGGCGGCGTGGCTGGTGTCCAAGGTCAACATCAGGTTGGAGCGTCCCGCATCCTGGCGAATGCGGAACCATTCGGACGCAGTGCAGCCGAAACTGAGGTGCGAGGGGCGATGCATCACCATGTTCTCCAGGCAGATGGTGGTATTTCTGGAGGCCGCGAAATCAGCGATTTCCTGAATGGCGGAAATCAGGCGGTCATAGTCGCCGACCACCTCATCCTCCATCGTGTGAATGCCCGTGGGGTGCATGACCATTCGGTCAATGGAGTACTGGCAGCCTTCCACAATCGCCTCCTTGACTTTGGCGATGGACTGCCTGCGCAACTCATCGTCAAAGGCGGCGAGATTCATGCCAGCATAAGGAAGATGGACTCCCCCCACAAACGGGACATACTGCGGCCAGTCGGGCAGACGGTCATAGCGCGTGATGTGCGCCTCGACACCCAGATGCGTGGCGGTCAAGAATTCAGGCGTATGGCAAGGACGGGTCAGCAACATGTTCTTCTCCAGGGGGCAGGGGCCGTCAGGCACTGCTTCAGGTGAAAAGCGGATTCAGAAGGAACAGCGGTTCGTAATCGCCATCCTGCCCGTAAGCGCGCGGCTGGGGCTTGCCCAGCCCGCGCACACGGTAGTAAGTCGCCTTCGGCAACGCGCCCTCAAACTCGAATCTGCCAGGGGCGATGTCGCGGAATTCCTTGAGGGGGCGGGCATCACCGATTATCTCCACCTGCATCAGAGGCAGTTTCACGTCAAAGGCGAGACGAACAGTGCGCTGTGGTGCATTCGCCTCCTGGGGCAGAATCTCCCAAACGGGATTGGCGATGGCATTGGCCACGGTGCAATAGAAACGTCCAGCACGATAGGCATCCACGATTTCCTCGTAGGTGTTGTTCTCAACCCAGAGATGGTCCTGCACGAACTCGCCAGGATAGTAGTCCTTTCCGCCATCGTTGAAATGATGGTGGAAATCGGAGCCGCATCGCGCATAGATGCGGTGGCCCAGCAGAAGCAACTGATCCCACTCCGCGCCGATATCCCAGGTCTGCGGCGCACGGCGTTCACGGCGGTCAACGCAGGCGAGCACCTTGAACACGGGAGACTGCGCCAGCGGAAGAAGCGCGGAAAACGGCACATCAGGCGCATTGGGATGGTTGAAAATCATCAGGGATTTGCCGCCCCACTGCTCAATGAAGCGCAATTCCTCCAGCGCAGGCTCGATTCCCTCCACTCCCATCCTGCGGTCAAAACGCTCTATCAGCGCCATCAGCAGTTCAAACTCGCGGTTGTTCGGCGTGGTCAGCACGATGACATGCCTGGGGATGGGAAACTCTATCTCCCCCGTGTTGAAGATGGGCATGTCCGTGCGCCGTCGCGTCTCCACCACCTCCTCATATTGATGTTCCACCCAATCCAGGTTCGGATGCCGCGCATGCCCCGAAATCGCGATGAAATCACAGTACGGACGCGCTCTCTCGACAATCTCCGCTATCGGCAATGTTCCATCCCCGCACCAGTGCGAATGGATGTGAACGTCTCCTGTAATCCATTTTCCCATGCCCGATTCCTTGTTCAGCAATTTCCCGTCCGGGGCCTTGCGCGCACGCCAGACGCACAGTTCACAGGCGCAGGACACCTGCGGTATTGTTCGGGTGTGACCTGAAAGCAGCGCTTGAAAGCAGCGCAGAAGTACGCCAGATTGGCAAAGGAAAGCCTTGTGGCGATCTCCCCTATCCGCAGACCCGATTCCCGCAGCAGACGCGCCGCTTCCGCCATTCGAAGATTATTGAGGTGCTGTTTGGGGGAACAGTCAAAATGCTTTCGCCACTTGCGGAAGAAGTCACTGCGCGAGAGATGAAAACGCCTGGCCACCCTGTCCATCTGGAGGTCTTCCGAAAAATGGCTTCGGAAATAGGAGTCTATCAGCATGAGATTCTGCCATTCGCTGTGCGGGTCATCTCCCTGGCTGACACTGCCTTTGGAGAGCAGAAGCCTGGTCAGCAGGAGATAGGCCAGTGCATCGATGGTATCGCAGACGCCAGGTGCGCTGATGCTGTCAAAAAGGGCGCGCAATTGCGCAAAGATGGCCTCGCAATCCGCCAGAACCTGCTCTGGCAGCTCCCAGGCGTATGGTGGCGACAGCACACCGCTGGCCTCCAGAACGGGCAGAACAGCAGTGGGATAGACGATGATAAAAATGTCGCGCTCCCCGAGTTTATGGTATGAGTACTCCGTCAGTGGAGGCTTGATGACCGCATGGGGATATCCCACGCAGTAGCGTTCACCGCAAATGGAGAGTTCCGCCTGACTGTCCTGGGCATAAGGGCAGGTGCGCACACCAATCTCCAGTTTGTCGGGGAAGTGCGCCGACAGCCTCTCCAATGGCGGATTGCGCAACGAGTAGCCGATGGCCTCCAGGCGATAGACGCTGTGCATCCGCCTGGCGTCACGGCCAATGTCAATGTATCTGGAATCGGTAATCATTCACATACTGCCGTAACCACGGCACCGCCGAGAAGGGTCAAATCGCACCAGCCATCCTGCGTCCGCCCGACAGCGACGCCATTCACGCTGACGGCGACCTCCTTTCCAGCCAGGAACTGCAACGGAAAATGCCCCGCATAGTCAGCGGTGAAGGTCAGTCTTGTCCCCTCCGCCTTCACCTGACTGATGGCCAGTCCGCAAGCCTGCAGCAATATCGGGTAGTCAGGCAAGTTTTCCGCACGGAAGATTCGACAGACAACTCTCTCCCGTTCCGTATGAAGGCAGTCAGAGGGAAGTTGCGCCGTGCCCAGGCAAGCCGTGCCATCAATCTCCATTTTGTCCAGACAAGGCCCCCGTCCGCTGATTTCCAGGTCAATGCGCTTGTTCTCCCAAGGGATATTGCGCAGGGCGACCATCCTATCCTCCGCAGCAGGGAGATAGCGAAGACCTCCTGCGTGGCGAACGATTCCGACCAGACCGGCTCGAATCGCCTCATTGATCCCGGTGCAGCCAAAGGTCTGCCAGTCCCCCGTCTGCGTCTCATTGCCAGGGCAGCCTGAGTAGTTGAAAGTCTCGATGGCATTGCGGTACTCATGGCAAAAGTCCAGACACGCCTCCACGAGACGCCTGGCCTCGGCGGAGTTCCCCGTCATCCGTGCCAGCCTGGCCTCATGCCCCAGATGCTGGTTCATGTGGACGGCTTTCCACGCCTCGCACATCACCTCCGTGTTCCAGGCCAAGGCGGTGTAGCCAGCGGGATGGCGCAGCTGGCAGGAGTGGTAACGCTCCAAAGCGGGCAGCGCCTTCCGCAGAAGGTATTGCCCGTAAGGATAGTCCAGCGGGATGGTTGAGGTGTTCTGGAACGCCTCAACCTCTCCCACCGAGAAATCCTCGTTCACGCCACTTCGCAAGGCCCCGTTTCGGGGAGACTGAAACGCCTTCAGGTAATTCTGCTCGATTTTGGGAATGAGAGACGAGACCTGCCCTTTCAGCGTTTCGTCTCCCAAACGGATAGCCCAATTTTCGGCGGCCCGCAGCGCTCCGTACCACCAGCCATTGATGCAGGGGGCGTCGTAAAGTCCACGCAGTCCCAATTCCTCCGGGACATCCACCCCCACATTCATAAAGGAGGCGACCAGCCCTGTCCTGGGATTGGTCAGTTTCAACTGAAAATCCAGGCAACGCCTCAGAAACGGCAACAGTTCCTGGAGAAGCGGCAGGTTGTCCCGAAAAGAGAGTATCTCCTCCAAAGTCAGAAACAACTGCGAGACGCACCAGGCGGAGTTCTCAATCCACGGATAATCCACAAAGGTGCGATACAAGGCGACCGCCGTGTCGTAATTCCCATGCCAAAGCAGGTCACGAATGGGGTAGAGCGTGTCCCACATCATGAAGCAGGCGTACTTGTACTGCGCCGCCCGTATCGCCACCGTGTCATGCAACAACAGGGAATCCTGGTAGGGAACGGAGAGGCGGGCAAATTGCCCCGCCAATGGTGTCCCCTCCACCTCAACGGATGTGGCGTCATGGACAAGTTGCCCGTCCCTCGCCAACTTGGCCTTCGCGATGGTCTCCAGCGCGCCACTGCGGGTGCATCTTTCCAACGCGGTCTCGCGGTCGGAGTCAAAGGCCATGCACACCTCCAGCGCCTCCTGCCCCTCCTGCCAAGGAGCGGTCAGCACCCATAGATTGCGTGTCTTTTCATATTTCAAGGGAGAGTGCGACCCAATGGCGATGTACAATTTCTCCTCGCCATAAGGGTACGCCAGCGTACCCTCAAACAGCAAGGCGTTGCAAGACGCCAGAAAAACCGGCTCCAGCCAGGAGACCACGCAGGGCGCATTCCGCACTGGGAAATTTGGGTCAAAAGGCACTCCAGCCCGTTCGCAATGCTGCTGGCAACCGTCCTTAATCCGCTGATTCTTGGCGCTGCGCCACTCCCCGCGCAACAGATGCGGCTGGCTGATGGCAATGCGCAGACGGCTGCGCCCCGCCTCCCGACAGCGCGCCCTCAGAAAGATTCGGCGATGGTCAAGCACCATGTCCAGCGTGTCACCAAACACGCCCCAGGGATGGACGTCCGGCTCCAGAACTGTGTGGTGAAGCACCATGTCATCCTGACATTCGGTCAGCAATTGAATGGCTGGCCCGCTCAAGGGACGGCCGACGGTCATGCCCGCCTGGCGGGTCAGCACGGGAAGATAGCAGTTGTCAGGATAGTCCCTTTCGGGGCGGTGCAGGACATTGATGAGGGCGATGTCCAGCAGACCGCCGTAGCGGTCCATCAGAACCGCCAATTCACCGTCGGCAAAAGCGCGTTGCGTATCAGGGAAATGCTTCATGTCAGAGGAGGAAATGCTGCTCTTTGAGTTCACCCGCCAATTGGTCAAACGGCAAATCGTCCGGCGTCACATTGGCCTTCAGGGAGAGCGCGGCGGCAATGCCGGCGACCTCGCCAGTCAAGGCGGCGGCGGGGATGACCCGCGTGAGTTCCCAGGCGTCGTTGATGGAGGAGATGCACCGCCCCGCCAACAGCAGATTCCGGTTGCGCAGAGGCAGAAGCGCACGATAGGGGATGCGCTGCGCCAACCCGCAGCCGCGCCATTCCGAGGCCATTCCGATGCAATCAGGGAAACGCGCCTCCCTCATTCCGTTGTCCAGGACATATTTGCCGACCGCGCAACGGGTATGACGCAGCGGCGGCATGGTGGGCAGAAGCATGGGATAGCGGGTATGGCGGTCTTCCCGCCCGCTGGCATAATCGTCCAGCAGAGCCTGCCGATATCTGCGGCGTCCCTCCAGAACAAACGTCGAGACCATCCTGCCGTTGACTCCAGGTTCCGTGTAGGCATTGTTGATGGGTTCCGCCTGAATCAGCGTGGAGACCTTTTCGCCAAAGGTAAAAGCGGAGGAGTCCTGCGCCTCACGATGCTCGACGACCCAAGTGACCAAGGAGTTGGTGGCCAGTTGCAGTTGCTCTCCGGCGAAAGCGGAGAGGTCTGCGTCCCCCGTGGCGTCCACAAACATTTTGGCCTCAAGTTTGAGGATTCCGCTTTTGTTGGCGACCGTGACGGTGGCAATGCCCTCCCCGTCTCGCTCCGCGCCCAGCAGAAGCGTGTCCAGCCACACATCCACGCCCGCCTTCTCCAGCAGTTCGTCGAGGGCGAGGACAAAGGCGGCAGGGGAGAAATGGACTTGATAGCGTCCCTTTCCGACCTTCCAGTCGGTTGAGACATCGACGGGCCCATACTGGTTGGCGACCTTCAGCAGTTCCTCGGTGATGCCGAACATCTCCTGATGGCCGTGTCCGTCACAGATGGGGAGATAGACCAGGACGAGTCCCGACGTGGCCAGGCCGCCTGGCCAGATGGTCTTCTCGACAAGCGCAGTCTTCACTCCGCGCCTGGCGGCGGCCAAAGCGGCCGCGCAGCCGGCGATTCCACCGCCACAAACAATCAAATCGTATTTTTTCATGTTGGTCAAATTACTATTGAATGGAAACCTTGTCAGGGAGAAGCACATGGAATTCCGCGCCGTCTTTACGTCCGGAATTTTCCTGGTTGGCAGAGTTCACGTATGCACCACGGTCCAGAGAGGTGACATGTCCATCCAAATACACCATGTTGCCCCGTCCACCATGACGGATATGGAAGAGGGCATGGGAGTTGGCATTCTCGGCAATGGTATAGTACTGCTGTCCAGCGAAGGCGCTCTGGGACAAATCCTTGGCGCTGTCACCATAGGTATGAAACAAACTGGCATTGCGGATTTTCTTGGTAATATACACCCACATTCGCAATGTGCCCTGGTTGCTGCCCCAATATGTTCCATTGACACCATCAATGCCACGCAATCCATACGAGCTTTTGCCTGTGGCCGTGAGCAGATGGTCTTTGCTGTAGTCCAGGCTGGGGCAGAGCGATATTTTCTTGTCCTGGATTAGCTTTGCGTCATAAAGCATCCGCGACCAATACCAGTCCTTGCTGCCGTCGTGTTTCTGGATGATGAGCTGCTGCTCATAATCTTCCATGTAGAACATGGTGGCCAGGGAGACCTGACGGAGGTTGTTCGTGCAGGCAATGCTCCGCGCCTTCTCGCGAGCCTTGCTCAAGGCGGGCAGCAGCATCGCCGCAAGCACGGCGATTATGGCTATGACGACGAGCAATTCGATGAGCGTGAAAAAAGGTCGATTCTTTTTCATTGTTCCATCTCCTTATTTTCTGAGAACACCAAATTTGTTCAATCCAGCAATGTAGTGCGACTGCAACGAAGGCGTCCACGATGCGAAATCGCCGTGCGCTCCCCAGGTGCGGAAGAAATTCACGGTGACGGCGCCATCATCACCAAAAGGCAGTGCCTCCAGAGGAATGGCCAGACGAAGTTCCCACGAGTCCTCTTTCTGGTCTGTACAGAAGCGCATGCCTGTCTCGGTGGACTTGTTTCTCGGCACATCGTTCATCAGCGTATAGCGGAATTGCGCGTTCTCCCCCTCGGGTGAAACCGCCACCTGAAGCAGAGGATACGACTTGGCACGGGCAAAGAACACCTCCAGATTGTTGCGCCAGAGAATGGCCCCTTTGCGCTGTGGAGCATTCTCCACCAAGCGCAGGTACAGCCAGTGGTTATCACGGGCAAACCACATTCGGCATTTCTTTTGGGTGGGCCTTCCCAGCGCATCGGTGAAGTCCGCAGTCTGATGCGCTTTCTCCCAAGGCACCGCAGTCAGTTCGCCGCCTAGTTCAGGAAGCTTCGGCAACGTCACATCAGAGATGACCTTGGGCAAAGCCGCCAGTACCCGCTGCTCCTTCTTGCCGTCCAGCGTCGGATTCCAGATGAACTCCTCCAAACGCTGGAGCCGGGTCTTCTCCTGGGGAGTTCTGACCAGCCGACGCGCCTGCTCGAAAAGTTCGCCCAGCCTCGCCATCCGTTCATCCGTGCCCAAAGACCAATTGAGTTCAGGCGAGTGCAGCCCCGTGCCCCAGTAGGGATGCTTTTTGCCAGCGGGGCCGACGAACACGTTTTCATCCTTCAGCCACTCCTTCGGGCAGTTGTCAGGATTCCAGTAGGCGTCCTCCAACTCCTGATAAAAGGCTTGAACAGCGGGTCCGGCCTCCCCGAAGGAGTCGCGGAAATATTCGGCGATGATGGTTTCGGGGTCTGCGGAAGAGTCATAGCAAAGCCGGCAGGCGACGTATGCCTCCAGCCCATTGAACTGCATCTGGACCTCGGTGAACCAGCCGCGAATTCCGTCCGCAAGGAATTCACGGAACATCCTGCCAGTGGCATGTGGATAGACGCCAGGGAAGAATTTGTAGTTTCCGAAGTGCATCGCGTCCCATCCTGGCCCGAACAGGTATGTCCAGAGGGTCAGCACCCGGCGTTTCGCCTCGCGTCGCACCCATTCCTTGTAGATGCCATGCTGCAACTTGTAGGCGACGGGATGCCACCAGCAATAGTTGGTCAGGCAGAGCTGGATGGAGAGGTTGGGCGGCAGTTCCACCATCTCGGGGTAGTCCAGGCATCGGATGTAGGCCAGGGTGGAAACACCTGCCTGCGGGTCAACGGCGGCGACCCTGCGGGCAATCTCACCCATGCAATGGAATTTCAGGTTGGAGATGTTCTGGTGGTCCTTGTAGAGCCTGCGGCAATTTTCGCAGAGGCAGAAGGAG
>JAFRLP010000542.1 GCA_017431185.1 Victivallales bacterium
GCACAGTCCCATGCGCATCACTGTCATCACCATCTGCTGGAATTCAGAGCGGACGCTGGAGCGTACCGTGCGCTCCCTTCTGGCGCAGACCCGCCGTCCAGACGAATATATACTGGTGGACGGCGGTTCCACGGACGGCACCCATGCTCTGGCCACCCGTCTGGGCAAGGAACTGGAGAAGGCAGGTGTCGCCTGGCATTGGCTTGCACAGCAACGCCAGGAAGGGGAAGCAGGCATCCCCTCAGCCTGGAACCAGGGCATCCGCCAGGCCACTGGCGAGGTCATTGCGCTGCTCAACAGCGATGACTGGTATGAACCGAACGCACTGGGACAGGTGGTCTCTTCCTTTGAGAAAAATCCCTCTGTTGACGTAGTGGTGGCTCCCGTCCGTCTGCTGGACAAGGAGGGCAGGCCCTGCGGTGTCCTGAAGGCACGTCCCCTCTGGTGGACAGAGTTCCTCATGCCACTGCCCCATCCAGGCTGCTTTGCACGCGCTGAAGTTTACACGCGCCTGGGGCTTTATGACACGCACTACCGCATTTCCGCAGACTATGATTTTGTCTGGCGTTGCCGTCAGGCCAAAATCGCCATTCACGCACTTGAGACGCCATTGGTGAATATGGAGACGGGCGGCCTGGCCAACAGCAGCCGGGCGGCCGCCCGCCGTGAGACCCTGAACATTGCCCGCAAATACAGCCGTTGTCCATTGCTCCCATGGACAGCCTGGCTTATGCGAACCGTGCTGCGAAAATAGGAGAATCACATGTCTGACATTCTTTCGGGAGCATTGACGGGGGAATTTGATTTTCGCACAGGCAAAATCAGCGGTCTCCCCACCTCGACCATTCAGGACGGTGCGCTCACCGCCGCCTTTTCCGGCGTGCTGCTCAACGGTGACGAACTGCGCACCTATCTTCAGGCAGACACGCACACTTCGGTTGCCGAACTATGCGCCCGCCTCTATGCCCAGCATGGCCTACCTGGACTGGCCAAACTGAACGGACCGTTCATCCTCGCCCTCGCGGATACTCGCGGAGATGCTCCGCAACTTCTGCTGGCACGTGATCACCACGGACAAAAGGGACTGTACTACGCTTCGGATGGACAGCGGGTGCGTTTTTCCGCCGAACTTCCGAATCTCCAGGATTGCGCCCAGGGCATTGACACTGGAGCGTTGGCGGACTACCTGGGGCTGGGGTATGTGCCCGCCCCCGTCACCATCTGGAAGGGAATCGCCAAAGTGCCCTCCAGTTGCGCCGTGCAATTCCGCAGGGGGACCCCCCAAAAAACAACTCCGTACTGGACACCCGCCTACCTGCCCAAGCAGAAATTGAGTTACGAGGAGGCAGTCGCCGAAACGCGGCGTCTGGTCGAGCAGGCTGTACGGCGTTGCCTGGCGCAGATTCCTGATGCAGGCGCCCTGCTTTCGGGAGGGATTGACTCCAACGTCGTCCTGGGCCTAAGCCATGCCCGCAACGCCTTCACCATCGGTTTCGAGCAAACGGACTACGACGAGCGAGCCCTGGCGGGACTGTCCGCACGCAAACACAACGCGCAGCATTTCACCCTTTTAGGCACAGCGGAGGATGCAGACCTGCTCACCGAATTGCAGAAGGCCTCCGGAGAGCCATTTGCCGACTCCTCGCTGGTCGCCACCGCATTGGCGATGCGTCTGGCAGCCGAGCACGGCACGGCGGCATTGGCAGGCGACGGTGGTGACGAACTCTTCGGAGGATACCGTCGATATCAGCTTATGGCAATCCGTGACCGCTTCGGCGAGGCTCTCACAAAATCATTCGCAGCCCTAGCCAACCTGTTGACGCACTGTCTTCCCGCCGCCACCGACCAACGCTCTCGCATGGCCAATCTGCAACGCCTTGCCAACGCCCTAACCCTGACTCCCGTGCCGTGCTATGCGAGTTTCCAGGGGATTTTCCCAGCGCAAATGCTTCAGGAACTGGCACCAGGACTGGCTCCCCAAAGCACCTATTTGGAAAAGTGGCAGAAAGCCTACGATGAATTGACCGACCTGGAAGTTTTTGAGCGCGTCAACTACCTTGACCTGCGCCATTATCTGCCTGACGACGGTTGCCGAAAAGCCACGCTCGCCGAAACAGGCACTGGCCTGACCGTCCTTGCGCCTCTCCTGGACATGGATGTGACACGATTTGCACTCTCCCTGCCCAGCAAATACCGCATCACCATGCGGGAACGCAAACGGATGCTTCGCGCCATCGGTCAGGATTTGCTGCCGCCAGAACTGCTGACGCAGAAGAAACGCGGCTTCGGCGTCCCCGTGGCCGCCTGGCTGCGCGGACCGCTGGCGCCTCAGATGCGTGCGCTCTATCAGGAACAGGCATCCTGGGACACCGATGGATGGTTTGAGCCGACAGCGCTGAAGCAACTGGTCGAGTCCCACATCGCGGGACAGGCCGACCACAGCAGCCGCCTCTGGTGCCTCCATTGTCTGCGCCTGTGGAAACAGGGCTAGTGCCTTGCAGCAGCGCAAAGTTCGCATTTGGGTCAACCGCGAACCTTAATCCGTTGCAGACCTTTCCTTCCCTCTAATCCATCCTGCGTTGGCGATGGGACGGATTGGCCAGACGGTCGGCTTGCGCTCGGTTGCGGAAACGTCCAGGCGACACCCCGAACAGACGGCGAAACGCGGCGATGAAAAACGTGCTGGAGGAATAGCCGCACTGGACAGTCACTTCATCGATGGTCAAATCCGTCTCCAGAAGCAGTTTTCGAGCGTGTGCCAGGCGCAATTCGCGCAGATACTCGACAAAAGGCTTGCCGCTATGCTCCAGGAACAGTCTGGTGACATAGCCTGGATTGAGTTTCAATGCCGATGCCACGGAACGTCGGTCTATCGGCAAGAGAAAATTCATATCCACGTAATCCTTGAGCCTCAGCCAGGTCAATTGGCTTTTTCCGTAGGGCTGGAAGGTGTCCTGCATCACCTCCTCAAGGACTTTGCGCAACAATGCGCGCATCAGAGCCTGCACCATGGGCGCACTGTTCGGACGGCGCGACTCCACTTCCAGCAGTTGGAGCAGAGCCAGGCAAGTCTCACCCACTGGATAAGAGGTGTGGTAAAAATAGGGAGCGATAATGCCATGCTGCGAGGCTGGCAAAGGTTCGTCCACTCGGATATACGTTACCCGAAGCATATTCGAGGCGAACACCAGCCCGCTCATCTCATGCGGCAAGTCCCAGATTGGCAACTTGGTTGTGTTGGGCGGGGAGAAAATCATCTCGCCAGCCGACAGGCAATCATCCTTCACTTCTCCATCACCAGGATAGAGAATATGCTTTCGTCCAGAGAGCACCACGTCAATCAAAGGTATCGATGAATGGATGGCGTATGAGGGCAAATCAGGCTTGGCCTGACTGACCACCACCCGCCCCTGCGGAAACCCCTCCGCAATATGACGAAGCAACTGCACAAACCCTTCTCGCTCCATCGGCTTCAGAATCTGCGACCAATCCATGAAAAACCTCCTTACGACAAAAGAAAATTGCCTTTCACATAGTTTTTTTTCGTATTTTTCCATAATATATGACAAATGAATAGTTTTTCAACCTATCTCGCTATTGATTTCCCAAGTTTTTCGGGGTATAATAAGCATGTTGAAAAAAACAATCTTTCTGACCAGTGGATTATGGCTGTCAATTGGAAAATCATACCTGTGGAAGATTTCCGAATCTTCACCGCATCGGATGACATCATAGAGGAGACCAATCGGCGCAAGGCTCTGATGAATGCGGAGAACGCCCGTTGGGTTGCGGAACATCCTGTCCAAAAGTTGCCGATGCGCATCACGGGCTCCTTCATCTATGCCCAGCCACCCAACTATAGGGGACTTCCGCTGCTTCATGCGGATGAGGCGGAGTGGCTGAAGCATTTGAGCCGCCTGAAGGAGTGTGGCTGCGACACGGTGATTTTCCAGGCGGCGGTATGGAATGAGCTGGAAACCTGCTATTATCCCAGCAAGCGCTTTGCCTCCTACCGTTGCTTCGATTCCATCGGAAAAGTATTGACGGTGGCCGAACAACTCGGCCTGCGCGTGTTTTTGGGCGGCTATGGATCGGTGACAGGCTGGCAGATCGGCAACGACCCTAGCGTTGTGGAGCATGAAAAAGCCTCGCATTTCGCTACGCTGGATGAACTGTTCGACCTCTATGGCGGTCGATTTGCGGGAGTCTATTTCGCTCCAGAGACCGCCTATCGCGGGCAGCGTGACCGTCAGGCGGAGACTTTCCTGAATGCCATCTACCGTTCCTTCTGCGACCGTCTGAAGCAGAATGCCCCGCAATGCGAAATCCTGATGTCCCCCGCCACCATGTACTATCCAGGAAAACTGGCCGAAATGGAGGAATCCTGGAATGCCCTGCTGGACGGCGTCCAACTGGATATACTGGCTCCGCAGGACTCCATTGGCTGTGGTGGTCTTAGCCTGGCCCATCAGCAGTACACCTATCCTCTCTGGAAAAAAATCTGTGACCAACATCGCATACGTTTTTGGAGCAACATCGAGTTGTTCGAGGAACATGACTGCTCGTTGGTTGACTCCCTTGTTCCGGCTATGCCCCAGCGAGTCGCCGTGCAAATTGCAGCAGCCGCCCCGTATGCGGAAAAACTCATTTGCTGGGAGATGCTTCATTTCACCAATGATGCCAATGGTCCGCAGGCTATCGCCTTGCATCAGTTCCTCAAAAATGAAATCTTCGAGAAAAGCCATGTTTAGCCAAACGTTCCAAGTCAAAAATCAAAAGGGCATCGTGATGCAGAAAAGAAGGTCTGTTTTTTTCACACTTATTGAGTTACTGGTTGTCATCGCCATCATCGCGATTCTCGCCGCGATGCTGTTACCGGCATTATCGAAGGCGCGCGACAAAGCAAGGGCGATTTCCTGCACGAACAATCTCAAGCAGAATGGCCTCGCAATGCTGATGTACGCTGATGACTATGATGGGTTCACCCGTGCATCCGCCGCCATCATCGCGGACATCACTGAGTTTGGCTGGTCAGGGGCATCGAATGTAAAATACATAGGCCTGGCCTGGGCCGCCTGGATGTGGCACGGCAACTACCAGCGGAACCATCAGATAACCCGCTGCCCGGGAATGGTTCCAACCAACAAATCATACGACTGGGGCTCGCCCACTGACCGCTATCATTACACTTACGGTGCATTCCGCTGTGTATCCATGACATCCGAGAATGTTGCCGGCGGCGTTTTCCAGGGAGCATACCTGGCCGGCCCGGAGAATGTATCTGGGGTCGCGGAGAATTACTATTGGGACACCAAGCGCATGAGCAATCCCAGCAATCTGGTCATCTTGGCCGACAGTTGGAGTAAACGCAACAGCGATGACGGTCAGGTCAACTGGATATTCGACTACGGGCGTTATACCTACAACGGCATCTACTGCGCGCACAACGGCAAAGCAAACGCAGTGTTCTTTGACGGACACGCAGAAGCATTGGGACCATCAGACATGAAGAAGCACGGTTTTTATATGTATGGCATCAACTGGAGTGACCGCACCTCCCCCTAATCGCCCCCTATCATTTTCTCGCCTAGACATCAAGAAACATAGCCATGAAAAGAGTTTTCCTCACCATCGTAGTGCTTCTCTACGGCGCAGGCTCAACGCTGACAGCCACCATCCCTGAACCGTTGCTCTCCATTGAGTTTGACGGAGACTGCATCGCGCAGACACGCCAGGGAGCAATTCAAGGCAAACCCACAGAAGGAAAACCCCTGTTTGTACCTGGCAAATTCGGACAGGCACTGAAATCGGGTCAAGGTCTGCCCTGTGTCGATTTCACCCATCCAAAATTGCTGAACCGCCAGGCCGGCTCCATCGAAATGTGGGTCAAACGAGAAGGATGGGAACCTGATGACCCTGCGCACCATGTATGGTTCGAAAATCTTGACGGCCCATCCTGGCTGGTCTTCTACAAGTTTTCCGCAGGAAGCAAGGTGTTCTCCCTGACAGGCGCCACGCGCAAGCAGCCGTACATCATCGCTCCCTATACGACTGGATACAATCATTGTGACACCTTCTTCACTGGGAAAAAGCAGCCGGGCGCCTACCGCTCTCCGCTTCAATGGTATGACGACTGGGCGCATTTCGTGATGGTCTGGTCCCCTGATGGAAACATGACCTACATGAATGCCTATCCAGGAAAAAACGCCTGGTGCAAGTCAGCCACCTTTACCCAAGACTATGACTTCGGGACAGCGTTCCGGGTCGGCGACCAGTCATGGACCACCAAGTCCAGCGGCGCCTCCCTCATTGACCGAGTCCGCGTCTATGACCATGCGCTATCCGCAGACGAGATACTAGCACTCTACCACGAGGGGCTCTATGGAGCCGACGTCCCGCTCAAGCCGGAACTCCTGTCCATCGACTACGACGGCGACCCTGTTGCCCACACCATCCATGTCCACGTCTGCAGCGGCGGTGCGCCATTGCCCGCAGCCCAGGTTGCGGGCAATCTCGTCAAAACTGGGGCCATGCCGGAGAAGTGGCTGCCCTTCCAGGTCAAAGATGACACAGGAGACCTCACCCTGCCCCTGGGCGACTTCGCGGGCAAATGCGACATCGTGGTGAAATTGGACGAGACGGGCAGGGTTCTTGCCCGCAAATCCATCGGGTTGCCAGACCTGAGCTGGCAGGGCAATACCCTGGGCATGAAGCGAAAGGTCATGGAGCCATGGACTCCAGTGTCTGTCCAAGGCCAGAAAGTCCAGGTCTGGAACCGCGAGTACGAGTTCGCCAATGCGCCGCTGCCCACGCAAGTCACCAGCGGGGGCGAAATGCTCCTCGCCTCCCCCGTCCACTTCGAGGCCACCACCCACAACCATCCCGTGGCCTGGCAGAATCCCACCATGAAGGTGACCTCCTGTGATGGTTACTCCGCCGTGGTGGAGGGCAGCGTCACCGCCACCGGCAACGGCCAGAGCGCGACGCTAACCGTGCGAACCGAGATTGAGTTCGACGGCTTCAGTCTGATCAATGTCCGCACCGACCGCCCCGAATTCTTCGCCACACTCTCCCTTGACATCCCCCTGAAGGAGGAGCGCGCCCTCTACCATCACTTTTACTCCAGGCAACGGCGCGGCGAGAGCGGTTTCCTGGCCAAGGGCACAGGAGAGATATTCAGCAGGGAGTACATTCCGTACTTCTGGCTTGGCGACAATGACCGCGGGCTGTTCTGGGCCTGCGAGACCACGCAGTTCTGGCCCAACGGCGAAGGCAAGGACGCCATTCAGGAGGTGCGTTCACGAGACAGCAACCATGTATCGCTGCGTCTGAACCTGCTGGCGCAGGGACAGAGGCTTCCGGAAAACTGGGACTACCAGTTCATGCTCCAGGCCACCCCCATCAAGCCCATGCCTCCCAACTGGCGTCGTCTGCGGTTCCGCCAGTGGTTTCCCAAACGGATGGAAGAGGGAATCAAGATGAATCTTGGCTACTACAACCTTGGCGCTGTCATGACAACATCGATGGCCGGATATCCCGATACCGACAATCTTGAACTGGTTCGGAAGCACGTCAAGTGGACGAGAGAGAACGGCATCGCCCTGATGCCCTACCTGGGGCTCACCTGCGAACCCACGTTCATGCCCGAGTGGCCGTTCTTCAAGGATGAATGGTACATGGGGACCATTGACCTGGACCCCGCATCCATTGACCGTGCCACAGGCATCGCGACCATGAACGCAGGCAAGAAGAGCTACCGTGATTTCCTCATCTGGAAAATCGCCAAGTTCATGAAGGAGACCGGCTACACCGCCCAGTACCACGACAACAGTTTCCCCTACGCATCCAGCTTCCCCAAATCTGGCCTGGCCTACGTCAAGGACGGCAAGACCTTTGGCGCATTCAACATCCTCGCCACACGCGAACTGAACCGCCGCAACCGTGCCGTCATGCAGCAGAACATCCCCGGCTACCAGAGCATGGCGCACATGTCCAGCCGCATCTGGTGCCCCATCCTCTCCTTTGACGACTACATGGTCTTCGGCGAAAACTACCGCGGAAACGTCAATGACAACTACACCGACATCATCCCGCTCGACCGTTTCCGTGCCGAATACATGGGACGTCAGTGGGGACTGGTGCCAATTATGCTTACCGAACTGACCGGCAAAAACCGAGAGGCAGTCAAACCAACCCGCGGGCTCTTTGTCCTGACCCAGCTCCATGACGTGTTCATTTGGGCCGTCCGTGCTAATTTGCAGGTCCAGGAGGAATGCACCGCACCCCTAGAGAAATTCGGCTACCAGGACGCCGAGTTCATCCCCTATTTCGACCCGCAGCCACCAGCCGCCGCAGACCAGCCTCGTGTGCTGGTCAGCGCGTATCGGCGGAAGGACACGGGCAAAGTCCTGCTGTTCATCGGCAACCTGGGCAGGAAACCTGCCGCCACGACCGTGACGGTTGACCTGGCACGCCTGGGCCTTTCCGGAAAGGTCAACGCCATTGACCAAGTGAACGAGAACCCTGTTCCGATGCAAAACAACCAAATCAAACTGGAGGTCGAGGACGAGGGCTTCCGCATGATCCGCCTGGAGAAATTCGCGCCGCCCGAAATCAACATCTGGGGGTAGGCAAACGTTTTCCAGTCTCGCTAGGATAAGACACCCATGACGAAAGAGTTCATATTCACCGCCAACCGTCAGTCCTGCCATGCATCCACTCTACTGGAGGGCGATATCCCAGGCGAATTCCTCGTGGCATGTTTTGACGGTTCCCGCGAGGGGCAGCCAGACGTTGGCATTGCCATTGCCCATCGCTCTCCAGAAGGCAACTGGACTGCCACCCGCTGGAAAATCAACGACAGCCCGCACTGGAACCCCGTGCTGTTCCGGCTGCCGAATTCTCGGATTGCCTGTTATTTCAAGACTGGCAATAATCCCACTGTATGGCGGACCTGGGTACGGTATTCGTCAGATGAAGGACGCTCCTGGTCGCAACCAGAGGAATTGGTCGCAGGTGACGCCACGGGCGGTCGCGGTCCGGTCAAGAACAAGCCTATCCTGTTGCATAATGGGGTCATCCTGGCGCCCGCCTCCATTGAAAGCCATGGCTGGTCCGCCTTCGTTGACCGGAGCGAGGACGGCGGGGCAACCTGGCGGCGCTCCGCCCCCATCCCGATGCCCAGAGTGCAGGTGGACACGCCACGCGATGCAGGCGACAAATTCCTGGGTGTCATCCAGCCATCCATCTGGGAGGACTCCCAAGGCGACGTGCATGCCCTGCTTCGCAGCAACAACCACAGGATATACCGCACGGACTCCGGCGACGGCGGACTCACCTGGTCGGAAATCCAGCCCATCGACATCCCCAACAACAACAGCGGCCTGGACCTGGCATGCACAGGTGACGGGACCTTGCATCTGCTCTGCAACCCCATTCCGGAAAACTGGGGTCTGCGCAATCGCCTCGCACTGTTCAGCAGCCACGACAACGGACGGAACTGGAGCCAGGAGTCCCTGATAGAGGCGGCCCCTCCCTCCGACAATGACCAGATTGCCTCCCCCGAATTCTCCTATCCGGCCATCATCGCCACCAGGGACGGACGGCTGGCCATGACCTACACCTACAACCGCCGGAACATCGCCTTTCAAATCCGAGACCCCCTATGACCGCTTTTTCCATGCGAATGATTCTGGCCAGTGAAACTGGAGCGAAACTCGACAGCGACGTATGCAAAGGAGGCGGGAGCGATGACACCGCGCCCTTGCAGCGAGCGCTGGATTTGGCTGACGAAACCCACGGAGTCGAACTGGTCATGGACGGCTGTGCGCTGGTCTCTGGTCTGCGGCTCCACTCCAACACCACCATCCGTTGCCTGAACCAGAACTGCGGATTCTACCTGGCGGACCATGCGGACTCTCCCATCCTGGTCAACGCGGATTTCAGCAAAGGGGAAATCCGCACCCGGAACATCACGCTGCAAGGTGGGTGCTACAACGGCAACAGCCTGAACCAAATACATCACCGTCCAGACCACCTATGGGTCACGGCGATGTCCTTCTTTGGCGTGGAGGGGCTTACCATCCGAGACCTGCGCGTGCGAAGCGCGCGCACCTTCGCCATCCATCTGGCGAACTGGCTGCACGTCAACCTGGAGAACCTCCTGTTTGAGCCTGACCATTTCGAACTGAACCAGAACCAGGACGCCATCCACGTCAACGGTCCTGGCCGCTTCCTGACCGCGCGGAACCTGATTGGTTTCGGCGAAGATGACTTTTTCGCCCTCAATGCGGATGACGACACCAAACCGATGTCGGTCAGCCATTGCTTTGGCCCCTGGGTCGAAGAGGGGGACATCACCGACGTCCTGGTCGATGGGGTCATCTGGCATGACACCATCCAGGGCATCCGGCTTTTGAGCCGGACAGCCAGGCTAGACCGGATCATCATCCGCAATGTGCAGGGGACATGCAGCGATTTCGCCCTCCTGCTGGAGCCATACTGCGCACCTGGCTCCATCACAGGGAATTACGGGCACATCCTCCTGGAGAACATCGATGTCCGCGAAATCAAGCCGCGTAAAAACAGTGACTTCATGATGACAGTTGCAGGCAAAGTCGAATGTTTGGAATTGCGCAATGTCCATCGGCACAATTCAGAAGACAAACGTCCCTACATCTGGGTTCGCGACCAGGGTGATGTGGACCAACTTTTTATCGACGGTTTTTCGGTTCATGCCCCACATCCCGCCGATAAAACGGCCAACCACATAACGATTGATGGACATATCGCATATTTAAGGCTGTCCAATGCCAATATCTATGAAGGCACTCCCAAATTGAACAGTGACAAACTGCTGAAAGTCAATTCCAGCGCACACATTGACCTGCTGACCATCAACGAAATCACCACAAAAATGGTATCAGGCTGATAGTTTCCGATTAATCCAAGCCTGACAACAGTAAGTTTTTTTCACTGACTGATTATCCTTTTGGCGAAGAAGCGTTATATTTTGTGACAACGAATCGTCAAAGGGGAAATGAATGTCACGCAGACAACTAACTTTGCAGCAGGCGGCGGAAAGCCTGGGGATAGAGCCTGGACAACTGAAGACCCTGGTCGTCCATGGGGAGATATTCGCCGAGGAACGGCGCGGCACACACGTGTTCCAGCAGGAGGATTTGGACTTGTGGTACTCGAAGCGCCTCATCCACGGCGAGACGGGGGCCAAGAAAGGGCGTTGGCCCGGTCGAGAGGCGTCGGCATCCTCGACCTCAGTCTCTCTAGCGGAGCTGTGCCCGCCAGAGTGCATCAGCGCCAATCTGCCAGGCATCTCTCGCAACGCCATCATCCGCGCACTGACGGAACTGGCTGACCAGAGCGGCTTCCTCTACGACCCGAATGACCTGTGCAGGGAAATCACCCGCCGCGAGGAACTCGGCTCCACCAACGTCGGCAACGGCATCGCCATCCCCCATACCCTGACCAGGGACGAAGGGTATTTCTCCGAGTCGTTCATCTGCCTTGCCCGACTCGCCAAGCCATCGTACTTCAACACGGCTCCCGATGACTCCCCCACCGACATCCTCATCCTCTCCTGCGCATTGACCAGCGAAGAGCACCTCGCCATCCTTGCGCGCATCGGGCGTCTCTGCCGCGAGACGCCTTTCGCCGAGTCTGTCCGTGCGGCGGAAAATGCCCAGGAAATCCGTGAGGCGCTTTGCCAGTCAGAGGCGTTGCTGAACTGATGCCGGACGCCAGCGACATACCTGCCTGCCACGAGCAGTTCATGCGGGAGGCCATCCGTGAGGCGCTTCTGGCCGCCGAGGCTGGGGAGGTGCCTGTGGGAGCAGTGGTGGTCGCTGGTGGGGTCATCATCGCCCGTGCTCACAATGCGGTGGAGAGCCAGCTCCTCGGCACCGCCCACGCCGAACTGCTCGCCATCCAGGAGGCGTCACGACGGCTGGGAATGTGGCGGCTGGACGGCTGCACCATCTACGTGACCAAGGAACCCTGCGCCATGTGCGCCGGCGCCATGGTCAACTGCCGAATCCCCGAACTGGTGTTTGGCTGCGCGGACGACAAGACGGGGGCCGCGGGCGGCGCCTTGTCCGTCACCGCCATGCCCCAGGGCTTTCATACCGTCCACACAATGGGAGGCGTGCTGCAGCAGGAGTGCCTGGAGGTGCTCCGGCAATTTTTCCGCAATCGCAGGCAGGAGTCGAAAAATCGCAACCATTCAGCATCTCAGGCTACTTCAATCCGCGAGGCCTGAAGGCCTCGCGGGCAGGTTGGGGTCTCACGCTTGGCACGTCAAGTTCAAATGGCAAATTTGCAGCGTGGCATGTCAAAACACAGGTGAGGGTTCTGAATGGTTACGAAAAATCTAAAAAAAACAGGAGGTCGCATGTATCAGAAGCGAGAGTTGAAGAACGAGTTGAGTTGGTCGGTGTCCCGTGCCCAACTATTTCAAAGTTGCCCCCGTGCGTACTACTACACCTACTATGGTTCCTGGAAGGGGTGGGAACTCGAGGCCCCCGAAGAGACCCGTCTGCTCTATCGCCTGAAGAAACTCTCGACCATGCCCATCTGGGCGGGCACCATTGTGCATGACCTGCTGAAAGGAACACTGGAGCGGGCACGGGAAACGGGCTCCATTCCCGCTCTGGAGACCTTGCAGAACGCGGCCCGTGCCAAAATGCGCGAAGGCTGGCTCCAGACCATCAACCAGGAATGGCTGAAAAGCCCCAGCAAGGCCGTCAATCTGTCGGAACTCTACTATGGCGCGGGAGAGAACTACGGCATCTGCCGAAAACTCCCCAAAGAGGAGACTGACGCCATCCTCCAGCGGGTGATGGACTGCCTTGACAACTTTACCCATTCCCCCATCATCAAGGAGATTTTCGCCGTCCCCGCCGCCAATTGGAAGCCAATAGACACGCTCACCTACTTCATGGTGGGGGACATCAAAGTTTACTGCGCCATCGACTTCGCCTTTGAGGACGCCGCTGGTTTCCTCCACATCATTGACTGGAAGACAGGCAATGAGAACCCGCGCACGCTCCGCCAGCAACTTGCCTGCTATGCCCGATATGCCGTCGACACCTGGGGATACCCTGTCGATAGACTGATTCTGCAAGGGGTTTTCCTGCGGGATGGAGGACGGGTCTCGCAGTACACCGTCAATCAGGAACTGATGGATTCCGTATGCCCCGAAATCGAGAAGAGCTACCACGCCATGCAGGCACGGCTGACCTCCATTGAGGAAAACACCGCCCAAGAGGAGAACTTCACCCCCCGTCCTTCAGAGACAGGATGCTCCACCTTCAATTTCCGCCAGGTCTGCCCTGTCACCAAGGAATTGATGGGCAAGCTATAAAGACGCTGGCTGAGAAGATTTGCCCATCATGCGGCCTAGCGAGAAATACCAGCAGAACTTTCCTGCGGATGTCCGACAGGACGGGGAGGCTCTGCGTGACCAGGCAACGCGGCTGTGGGGCGGGGATGACCGCATTTCCTGCGAGTTCCCTGACGGATGCACCGCCAAACTGGAGGTGGTTTCCCATCTGCTGACGTCCTCCTGCACCTGCGCGCGGTTCGCTCAAGGCAGGCCCTGCCCGCACATCTGGGCAACTTTGCGCATCGCCGACTGGCATGAGGATTTGGCGGTGGCCCTCAAGAAGAACTGCCCGCGCAAGATATCCCTGGCATCCGCCTCGTCCGCCGGCGGGGAAAGCCAAATCGTCTATGAGAAGACCAGGACGGCGCCGCGCGCCTTGCGTCCCAAAGTCCAGATGGAAGAAGAGGGGCGGTTGCTGGAGTACGCGCCTGCGGAACTGCCGAGGCAGACACCAGCGCGCCCTGGC
>JAFRLP010000543.1 GCA_017431185.1 Victivallales bacterium
CCAACTTCAAAAACGCGATGGCGAAGGACGCTTCCATCTACGAGTTCTACGCCACCATGAAGACCCGCGTGTTCTATGACGCTTTCGAGGACGCCGGGTTCAAAGTCGGCGCAGGCTTGATTTGGAAGAAACCCCGCGCGCCTTTCATGCGCACGGACTGGAAGTTCAACATGGAGCCGATCATTTTCGGCTGGCGCAAGGACGGCAAGCATATCTGGTATGGCGATCAGAAGCAGACCGCCGTGTTCGAGTTCGACGGCATCAAGGATTCCGCCGAGGACGGGTACGGACATCCGTCGAGTAAGCCTGTGCCGCTGATCGCCTACCTGATACGCCAGTGCACACAGACAAACGGTCTGGTGCTGGACGGCTTCCTTGGCAGCGCGTCTACCCTGATCGCGTGTGAGCAGCTCGGTCGCGTCTGCTACGGCGTGGAACTGGAGCAGAAATTTGTGGACGTGGCGGTTGAGCGGTTCCGCGCCTGCGTCCCTGACGCGGAGGTGTATCTCCTGCGGGCTGGTGAGCGCCTGTCCTACGAGGACGCGAAAGTAAGAACGGGGGTAGCGGCAAATGAGGGATAAACATCTGACGCTCGGCTCCTTGTTTTCGGGGAGCGGAGGTTTTGAACTGGCTGGCATCCTTGCTGGGATACAGCCAGTTTTTAATGCCGAAGTTGAGCCTTTCGCCATCCGCGTTACCACGAAGCGCCTGCCCGGCGTAAAGCACTACGGCGACGTTTCCAAACTGAACGGCGCTGACCTGCCGCCGGTAGACATTCTGACATGGGGCTCGCCCTGTCAAGATCTCTCTATCGCCGGAAAACGCGCTGGTCTGGATGGTGAAAGAAGCGGCCTGTATCTGCAGGCTGTCAGAATTGTCCGGGAAATGCTTGAAGCAACGGAAAGAGAGCGTCCCAAGTACTGCGTGTTTGAAAATGTACCAGGCTTGTTTTCCAGCAATGGAGGCAATGATTTTGTCACTTGTCTCGACATGATGCAGGAATTGGGATTCCTTCCCGATGTGAACGTGCTGGATGCACAGCATATGGGAGTCGCGCAGAGAAGAAAGCGGGTGTATATCACATGGCTCAACGTAGAGCATTTACTGAAAAAGAGGACGCCTATATCCGACAGCATTACACTACAACTCCTCACAGAGATATTGCTGTTGCGCTTGGGCGGACTGTTAAGAGCATACGGCGTCGATCCGAAAAAATCGGGTGTCCCAGAGCAAAAGGACATCGACGATTCACTGATGCGGAGGATCAGATTATTCTCGCTTCAAAAGGAAGACCGCTTGCTGACGTTGCAGACGAACTTGGACGCGATCCAAGCGACCTTCTCAAAAGAGCCCACAAGCTCGGATTTGTCACATGGCGCAGACCAGACGGAGCGCCGTATGTGGATGGACACGGATATGAAGTTCGCCGCTTTGACGGCGGAAAGCCCGTATATGAGCATCGGAGTATTGTTGAGGAGTGCATTGGAAGAAAACTATCTTCCAACGAGTGCGTCCACCACATCGACACCAACAAGAGGAACAATTCTCCGGAAAATCTGTATCTGTTTGCAGGCCCTGCGGAACACGCTCTCTGTCACGCATCGCTTGATAGAATCACAGGACCAGGGGACGATGTTCCTGAACTGTTACGACTGGGCATCATCCATTTTGACAAAACTGGAGGCGTATACCAGTGCGGGAATCAAATGTTGTGAAAGCGATGAAGTCGTGGAATGGAATGAGCTGCTACGGCTTTACAAGCAGGGATTTTCAGCCTTGTCATGCGAAATTGAGCGAAATCTTGCAGCCCGACGCAGACAAGAAATACTACCTTTCCCCTGCAGCCTGTCTGGGTATTCTGCGGAGGGCTTCGAGGCGTGGCAAAGCATTGCCCGAAATCCTGAAACTGGCGCTGGAGCGGCAGGCGGGCCTGTACTCTGCGTAAACCCGCAGGGCAGTAGCAGTGTGGATGTCTCCGAAGACATGACCGGCACGCTGGTGGCACAGGATCACGGGCACCATCCCGCGGTGCTGGCGGCAGGCTTTTGCACCGAGCATTCGGCGGACAGCCGGTCCATCGGCTACGAGGAGGAGACCTCG
>JAFRLP010000544.1 GCA_017431185.1 Victivallales bacterium
AAAGGACGAAAAGGACGAAAAGGACGAAAAGGACGAAAAGGACGAAAAGGACGAAAAGGACGAAAAGGACGAAAAGGACGAAAAGGACGCAAAGCACGAAAAGGACGAAAAGGACGAAAAGGACGAAAAGGACGAAAAGGACAGAGGGGGGCAAAAGCTTTCACACTTCAGTCCCTTGTGTCGCTTGTGTCGCTTGTGTCGCTTGTGTCGCTTGTGTCACTCCACGAGGAGCCAGCGGGCGTCGTAGGAGGGGATGTGAAGGGTGGCGGAGCCGTTGGCGAGCGGGATTGGCTTGCCGGTGAGGGCGTCAGAGGCGTTGCCCTTGAGTCCGAGTTTGGCGAGGTGGAGCGTGATGGGGACTTCCGCGTCCTGCCAGGTCAGGTTGCTGACCTGGACGAGGGCGCGGCCTGGCTTGAGCCAGACGCTGGCGTATTGCCTTTTGCCCTGGTCGGTGGTGACGTACTCCGCGTTCCTGAAATAGGGGAGGAATTCCGCGCTGCATGTGCCGAACCTGCCGGTGACGGTCAGGAACGGCTTGTATCCGAACACATCCTCGGGGTAACGATGGTGGTGCGCCCCGTATGTGGCGCAGTCGTGAAGACCGGCGACGGCGACCATCCCCTTGTGGCCGAAGGGCACGAAGGTGGAGATGGCGCAGGAGATGACTCCAAAGGCGCGGGTGGGGTCGTTCTGGGCGCGGAACTGCGCGACGTCAATGTCCCAGCCCTGCTTGTTGGTGTTCTCCAGATACTGCTCTCCGCAAAGGTATTTGTCAGCCCACGAGAGGAATACCGCGTGGTTTTCGCCCGAACTGTGCATGAAATGCTCCCGGGGAATCGGACGCAGTTTGGTGATGGCGTAGAGCCGTTTGGCGAACCGACGTCCGTTGAGAAGATTTCCGGACTGCCTGAGCTCGCCGTTGGCGTCAAGGTCGCGGTATCCGCAGCCATGGGCCTCGTTGCGGCAGTTGCGTCCGCAGATGAACAGATTGTCGGTGTAGATGCCAAGGTTGTCGTAGCGTTTCATCAGGTTGTCGAAATAGTACAGCAGGTAGTCGGTGTAGTCACGGCAGCCGGCGCACATGTACCAGAATCCCTCGTCGGGGGAGCCGTAGAAGGCTGCGGGCTGGGTGCGGTAGAAGTCGCTGTAGAGCGTGTCTTCACGGGAGCCGATGCGCACGCCGAAACTGTAGCCGAAATAGAACCTCATGCCACGGGACTTGAGGTTGGCGAGCATCTTGCCGAAAGCCTCGTAGCCTTCATCGTTGGTATAGGGGAGATTTCGGTATCCCTGGGGACGCGGGCCGTAGAACTGGAAGATGCGGTTGAGGTAGCCGAGGTGGCTCTTGAAGCCGACGTTATCCAGCGCGTCCAATCGGGTGAAGAATTCGGCGGCGGTGGAGGGGAGGGGGCCGCGTTCCGTCTGAACCTGGCGTACATCGCCGACGCGGGTTTCCGTCTGGCCTCCCTTGGTGAAATCGGCCATCCGCACGGTGTCCTTGTCCTGTGTGAAGTCACCCGACTGTTCGACGGCGACACGCGAGACTTTGACCTTTTCGTAGTGGAAGTCGGCGTGGCCCTCCTTGGTGGACTTGCCGAAGGAGACCGACTCGATTTTCCTCTGGGGCGCCAGACCTGTGAAGGCGGCAGCGGTTTGTCCGTCAATCACGAGCGTGGCGTCGGTCCCTTTCAGGACGAATGCGGCGGAGTGCCACCCCTTGGTCAGCGGCGGGCAGGGGAGGGTGGACTGGATGGCTTTCCCCGCCTGGGCGATGGTGAAGCCGCCGTCCGTATTGTAGCGGAGACCGCAGTTGCCCACAGTGACAAGGTTCTGGGTGAGGAGTGGCTGCACGTGGTAGTCAGGGTGCTTCCACTGCGGGTCGAATGCCCAGAAGGCGTTCCACTGCACGGTGCATTCGCCTTTGACCCCCTGGAGGCCGTTGAGGGCGATGCGCGCCTTGTCGAGCGAACCCGACCACGCGGTCGTTCTTGGGTCGATGTACGAGCATGTGGCCAGGTAATCAGGCTTGCGCACGAGCGGTTTGGCGGGGAACGCCTGGAGACCGAAGCGATAGGTGCGCTCCCGGTCAAGACCTATCGGCTTGTCAATGAAGGTGAGGCGGATGACCACGCGGTCGTCCTGCGGAATGAGCCGATGGGAACCGCCCTCGGCGGCGCGTGAGCAGTCCCTCTCGTCCTCGGCGGTCAGTTCGATGCCGCGCTCCTCATTGCGGAGGGTGAGGATCTGCTTGAAGTCGATGCTCTCCCAGGGTTTGAAGTCGTAGGCCCACCGTCCATCCATGTCACCGCCGGAACGGAAGACCGGCATGGGATTGAGGATGGTGGCGTACTCGCGCCTGACGGGAATGTCCAGGTAGAGGCTGGAGGCCGTTTGGCCAGGGACTGCCTTGACGGTGACGGTGTACCAGGTGAAACCATCCTCCTCCGCCCAGCCTGTCCAGCGGCAGTCGCTGTTCTCGGCCCGCCATTCGACCCGGTTGGGCTTGACGGAGGTGACGGTGCGCGTGGCCTGCGCCAACTCCTTGCCGTCAAGGAGCAGTGTGACGGGCGCCGCCAGAAGATTATGGCCCTGGCTGAATACGGACTCGGGCAGGGCGCGTCCGCCGAAATGCATGGAGGTCTGCAGGAACTCCAGAGAGTCCTTTGCCTGGCGGATGGGGGTGAAGGGGGGCAGCGGGTCATCGACCTCGCCCATGGCGCTGCCGGTCCAGGGTTCACGGGCTGGGCGGGTCACGGTGAAATCGCGTCTGCCCAGGCTGGTGCCATTGGAGTCGAGGATTTGCACGGCAAGTTTTGCGGGCTTCTCCAACGGCAGTTTCTCGACGCTGATGCGCAGACCTTTGGCTTTGCCCTTGACCTCGAACACCCCTTTGCCGACCCCCTCCAGAGACCAGTGCAACTGGTATTCGGGGATGGAGGTGATGTCGCTGGTGAGTTCCACGTAGCCGATGGGCAGGTAGGTGGCCAGGCCGAGATGCGACTCCAGGCGATGCCGGAACACCTCCGCGTTTCGGTAGATTTCACGACCCTGCGCGTCCCTCACCACGACCACGGCCAGTTCGTTGTCGGGAACGTAGGGAAGGCGGAAGCGCTTTTCGCCAGTCGGCGCAATGACCTTGACGGTTCCGAAGTGCGCCTTGTCATTGCCGTATTCGCAGAAGACGTGGGTTTCCCCGCCGGGGTTTTGCAAGACCAGTTGCAGCCCCCCGTCCGCCAGGATATCCATTCCCGCGCAGACGCTGGAGGGGGACATGATGGCGATGGGGAATTCGTCTGTCTTGGCGGCGGTGACATGGGAGGCTCCGCTGGCCGCGAAACTCCAGCAGGTGTAGAGCACACGTTTGGCTCCGCCCCGCTCCGACTTGTCGGTTTGCAGGAAATTCAGGCGGAAGGGACGATTCTCCTCCCGCAACTGCGGTATCTCTGCACGCGGGATGGCGAGGGTGGCCCACCAGCCCTTCTCCTCCTTGCCGGCGGCGGCCTTCGCCGTGGAGTCCCATCCAGACGGCTCGCCGTCTCGCCGGTTGCTGTCATAGATGGCCGCATTGGCGTTGACGATGATCTGGGCGAAACCGTCGTCCTCCACTCCCGCGAAGATGGCTTCGATGGAGTCGTCGCGGAAGATGGTGGAGTCGTGCTCCTTGAATTGCGCGGCAGGGGGTTCGCCGGTCTGCACGGTGTAGCGCAGGTAGAGGAACAGGTCGTCGTATCCGGCCTGGATGGTGGTGGCGCCGCTTTCGGGAAGTCCTGTGAAGTCGTCCTTGAATCCCGCGAGACGCAATGCGCCGGCCCAGGGGGCCCTGGAGTTCAGTGGGGGTGCGGAAATCCTGGGCAGGACGAATGTGGCGGGTACGCCCGTGCGTTGCGCGCCGTCGCCCTGTGCGCTCACTTCGCCGAAGTCGATGTCCAGTTTGTCGCCTTTGGCGGGGGCGAACTTGAAGCGCAGCATCACCGCGCCCAGTTCCCCGGGGCCGGGGGTGTAGTCCAGCGTGTAGGTCTGCCAGGTCTTGCCGAGTGGCTGCGGTTCCAGGGTCGCGGGGCGGCGCAGCCAGGTCGGACGGCCCTTCTCGTTCAGGAGATATTCGTGGACGTATGCGGAGACCTGTCCGTCGCCCCGTGCCTGGAAGGTGATGCGCACAGGCGAATGGGGCACGGCGGTGAAGTCCGCGTCCAGCAGGAGTTTGTCATAGCCGACCTGTGGCGGCCTGTCGCATTTGATGTTGAGATGCGCGTGCGCCACGTCCGCCTCCACATCCTTGAGCAGGCGGAATGCGCTGTAGCTGTGCTGTGTCATTTCCCAGTGCGGCTGGAGTTTGTGGCGATGGAGGCTGGCCTTGTAGTCCAGGCCCAGGAATCTTCCGTTGTGCAGGTATTCGAAGGCGGGCAGTGTGACCGCCAGCAGGCAAATGAAAAGGAAGGTCAGTTTCTTCAGCATGGTGGATTGGAGGGTGGCTGGGATATTGTGCTGTCGTGCAGGTGATGATGCGGGAAAAGCCTAACGGCTGACTTGACGTGAATTGGGATAGCAGGGATTGAGGAAGGGGACTTTGGTCTGGTGGGTCTGCCCCTTGATGATGTCGCCCGCTGGGGTGGAGTGGGTCTTGAAACTGGTGACATGTCCATCCAGCCAGGTGACGTTGAAACTGTCGAGGTGGCGGTTGGCGGGGGTGTAGGAGGCGCCGTAGAGGTTGGTTCCCTTGTTCATGGGACTATATTTGATGATCATGCTTCCTGGTTTGGTGTCCACAAATAGCGAACAGGTGGAGGGGGTGGTGGCCTGGGTGAGTTTGCCGATGTAGCCCCAGTCCTCTGCCGTGGTCGATGTGGCATTGCCCATGCAGGCGTAGGTGTTGATTCCGTAGGAGAGGAAGAGGTTGGAGGCGGTCAGCGGTTCGGAGTTGCACCAGAGGCAGGTTCTTTTCCCAAGGGGACGGCTGTTTTTCCCATTGTTGCCCAGCGCCAGGTAGGAGAGCAGTTTGTCCTCCCAGGCAGGCGCAACCTTGTCATTTTCGTCAAAACTGTAGGGCACATTGCCTTCGCTGTCATCGACATAGAGGATGTAGCTCAGCTCCAGTTGCTTGAGGTTGCCCGTGCAGGAAATGGAGCGGGCCTTCTCTCTGGCTTTGCTCAATGCAGGCAGAAGCATTGAGGCAAGTATGGCGATTATGGCTATGACGACCAATAATTCAATCAGTGTAAATCGTTTGCTGGCAGGCATTTGTCAATCTCCTGTTGGGGGTGGTGGAAAGGAAAGGGTGTCGGCGTTGGCGAGCGTGATGGGGAACAGGGTGTGTTCCGGGGAGATTTCCGTGCTGTCCAGTTCCCGTGAGAGCAGGCGCCAGGCCTCGACGGCCAGGCGATGGTAATCGGGATTCTCCTGGATGGTGCAGAAGCAGTCATCCAGGG
>JAFRLP010000545.1 GCA_017431185.1 Victivallales bacterium
GAATGCATTTCGGGACTGCGTTACCGAGCCCTGGGGAAAGAACTGGGCTCAGGTTGCGCGTCACCCGCTATCCTTCACCAGCAATACCAGCGCGGAACGGACGTCTGCCGGATGGACACCTCCACAAGCGAGTGTACGCTCACGTTCCAGAAGCAAGGCACTGGGCAGATGGAACATGCCTGGCGGCTTCAGGAGCAACTCCGTGCCTCCCTCGTCAATCCAAACGGCTGTCGCTCCTGGCTGATGCTGGATGACGACCGCCCTCACCTCTATCATGCAACAGCCCGCTGGAAAGACCCGAACACCCTGCTCCTCACCGCAGTCTGCCAGGACACAGGATGGCACGATTTCTACACAGTCACCACAGGACCTCAAGGTACTGTCACACGACAGTCACGCTTTGTGCTGCCCTTCCGTTGCAGCCACCATGTGTGGCCTGAGTTCCATTTCATCACCCCAAAACCTGTTTGTTAGCCATGAATCCAGATTCAACGCAAAAAGCCCTGACTCCCGTCGTCTCCTTCTGGGAACCCCTCACCGCCCATGTCCAGAGATTTGCCGACTGGGCATTTGCCCAGCGTGTCAATCTGCTGTTTTTCCTCTGCGTGGTATTGTGTTCCATCATCGTATCCTGGCTTCTCTGCCGACTAATCAAGGCGGTTATCCTGAAGTTTGCGGGCGAGGAGCGCCGTGAGGCCGTGCAGGATGCGCTCGCGGCCACCAGCCGAACAATCTGCATCCTGTTGGCCTCCACAGGGATTGCCTGCGGTTTGTTCATGCTTCACCTTCCGCCCCGTCTGCTGAATGTCCTTTACAAAATCTACTATCTGGTTTCGCTGATATGCGTGACCTGCATTCTGCAGAAGTCCATTGGAGGCGTGGCGCAATATTTCCGCAAGGTCGCCCAAAAAAAGGAAATGCCCTTGGATGACCTGCTCGTCACTCTCATTCAGCATACCTGCCAGGTAGCCCTGTGGATTGTCGTCGTGCTGTTTGGCTGCCAGAACATCTTCGGAATCAACATCAGCGCGATTCTTGCGGGGGCCGGCGTGCTAGGCTTGGCCATCGCCTTCGCTGCGCAGAACACCATCGCCAATTTCTTCGGGGCAATCTCCATCATCCTGGACCACCCCTTCAAGATCGGTGACGTCGTCTCCCTCGGGACAGATGGCACCCGGCTTGGAGTCGTCGATGGCATCGGTTTGCGCAGCACACGCATCCGTGCCCTGGACGGGACGGTGTGGACGGTTCCCAACAAGGAAATTTCCGAAGTCACCATCAAGAACATCAGTTGCCGTCCGAACTTCAAGGCGGAGATGAACATCGGCCTGACTTACGACACCAGCAATGAGCGCATTGGTGAGGCCATCGCCATTCTCCAGGACATCTTCAGGAAGGCCCCCCTCATTGACATGGAGAAGGCCCCGCCGCGCATCTTCTTCTCGGACTTCAAGGACTGGTCGCTCAACATCACCGTGGTGATGTGGATTCAGACCCAGAACTGGGTCGAGTACATGGAAACGCGCAACCACATCAATCGCCAGGTTCTCGAGCGCTTCAATGCCGCAGGCCTGGAATTCGCCTTCCCCACCAACACAACCTATCTCATCCAGGAGAGCGAGAAGAACTAGTGTTTTTCAATAGGAGACATGTGAAGATGCAGCCAACGGGCTGGCCGTGAGGAATGGACATGCCCGTCCTGTTGATAGTCAATCCGCCAGGACGTCAGGTTCAGCGCATGGGAGCATGTTTTGGCCAGCAGCCGCCGGGGCGGGGCGGAGATGGTCCATTCCACCTTCTGTCCGTCATTGCGCTGTTCCTGAAAGGTCACGACACCTTTCTCGTTAACCGTCAGGTCATGATAATTCTGAGGGGGGGCGTAGATATTGTACAGATCCTCCTGAATGCAGAAGAGGAGATGTTCGCGGGCTAGCATCGGCACCAGCGGAGAAAAGGTTGTCTCAAGCGCCGCAGGCGCGCTTCCCGTGATTTGGAACAGGGCTGCACCGACGGGAAGCATCCCCGCCGCAGCAAAGGCCCTGTCTGGTTCAGAAAGGCGCACCACGCAGACAAGAGGCACGGAGTAGCCGAAGCGACTAATCCGCCCCCGTGCCTGAAATAATCTCCCGCCGGGTTCCACGACGGGAGCGATTTCACGCCGTAGTTCTTCCTGCGCGTCGCCTGTCAGGCGCAGGCTTCGGCACCCGCTTCCCAGAAGCAACGCAAGCAGTGACCATAGAATGTTTTTCATGGAGGCTGTCCCACCCAAATCTTTGATGAAAGGATTGTCTCTACTATATCATATATAATAGGAAAATAAAGCATCCTGCATGAAAAAAGGCAATCGTGCCCTCACCGACTGATACTGACCGCGCGGAGCGCGGCCTGCCAAACCAGTCTGTGAAACCATGCACGGGTGGCGGGGTTGGCACACCGCGCTCCGCGCGGTCAATACGGCATCTGGCCTGTATGAGACCCTTGCCCCCGACAATCGTGCGGGGGATTGCGTCAGACCTATTTGAATCCGCCCTTTGAACGGCTAAATTATGAGGGAAATCCAAAGGAAACCATATATGGACAAGCAACAGACCACACCAGACACCACCACGGAGACTCGCACGCGCTTCCGTCCGCCTCCGTTGTACGATGTCATCATGTACAATGACAATGTGACGCCCATGGAATTTGTTGTGCTGGTGCTGGTGGACGTCTTTGAACTGGAGAGGTCAAAGGCGGTGAAGGTCATGCTGGACATTCACCACAGCACCAGCCGCGTGGTCGCGACTTATCCCAAGTCCGTGGCTGAGTTCAAACTGTCACAGTGCGAGGAACTGAAGAAGCACTACGGCTGCTTGACGTTCAGGGTCGCCATCAGACCTCAAAGCCAGGAAGGGGATAATCCATGAGCAAAAAAAACGTGAAGCCATTGCATCCCTGGCTGGAAACCCCAGAGGGAGTGCATTTCGCCAATTCCTGCGGAGTGCTGGTGGTCAAATTCCGCTCCCCCTGCGTCATGCCCGAACACATTCTGCTGGCCCTGCTGTTTCCAAGCGAAGGCAAGGCGATGTTCCCCAGGGAGTATCGGACTGTGCGGGAGGCCATCTGCTACCAGACCACCAATTACCTCCAGCAACTCAATCTGAGCAAAAACATCTGCCCTGAGATGACTGGTCCGCTGGCGGAGCGTTTCTGGAGCCGAGTGACGGATTTGCAGCAGAAGTATGACACGGATGTCCACCCCACCCTTCTTCTGCTGGCCATCTTGCAGGAGAGCGACAGTTTTGCCGCGTATGTGCTACAGGAGAACGATGTGACGGAGGAGGCGGTCGAGCAGGCGCTTCGGCAAGGACTCGCCTTTGATTTTGCACGTGCGAAATCCGGAGGAAAGGCGCCGGTTCAGGCATCGGACGCCAAGGAGTGCCCGCAATGCCTCACAAGCCTGACCCGCATTGCCAGGGAAGGTGGACTGGATCCGCTGGTGGGACGGTTGGCAGAGGTGGAGTCCATCCTGCGCATCCTGAACCGCAAGAAGAAATCCGCGCCGCTGCTGGTCGGACCCGCTGGGGTCGGCAAAACCGCCGTGGTGGAGGGAATCGCCTGGCTGGCAGCCCAGAGCGAACTCCCCCCGTCCATGCGGAATGTGGAAATCTACTGCCTCTCCACGGGAATGCTGATGGCCGGAACCAGCCTGCAAGGCGACCTCGAAAAACGCATTCAGGAGGTCCTGGCGTTCATTGAGTCCGAACCTCACCGCATTCTGTTTCTGGACGAATTGCACAACTTCATGAATGCTGGCGCAAACTCCAAGGACAACAACTCCGCAGGCTCCCTCATCAAACCCGAAATCGCCGCTGGACGGCTACGCTGCATTGGAGCCACCACGGACGACGATTACCGCAAAAGCATTGCCCCTGACCACGCCTTCGCCCGCCGTTTCCACATTGTCCACATCAAGGAGCCCAGCAAGGAGGAAACCCTGCAAATCCTCAAAGGGCTTGAACCGACCTACGCGGAATACCATGGAGTCCATTATTCGGACCAAATCCTTCAACTCATCATCGATTTGACCTCCCGGTATTTGTCCGAACGGCGTCTGCCAGACAAGGCGATTGACGTCATGGATGAGGTCGGGGCCAGGCATCGACTGTTCCGTGCCGTCGCCTCTTCGGCGGAACCTGACGGCAAGCCGTCCCCCTGGAATCCGCCCCCCGCCGGCAACGGTGGAGGTCCAGCCGAGATTACCAGCGATGAAATAGAGAATGCGGTCTGCAAGATGGCCAACCTGCCGTCCATTCCTGCCGCCAGCGGAGATGACGACTTGAGTGCGCTGGCCGACTTGGAGGAACGCCTCAATTCAGTGGTGTTTGGACAGCAGAAGGCCATTTCGCTTGTGTCACGCGCCGTGAAGATTGCCAAATGCGGCCTGCTTCCGGAACGAGCGGGAACGATAGGCAATTTCTTCTTCGCGGGGCCGTCAGGCGTCGGCAAGACGGAGGTCGCCAGGCAGTTGGCCTCCATTCTGGGCGTGAAACTGGTGCGTTTCGACATGTCGGAGTATTCCACGGAGCAGATGGTGACCCGCTTTGTGGGCAGTGCCCCGGGACTGGTAGGCTACGAAGAGGGGGGACAGCTCACCAACGCCATACGCGACACGCCACATTGCGTGCTTCTGCTGGACGAAATCGAGAAGGCGCACTTTTCGGTACACAGTCTCCTGCTTCAGATTATGGATGCTGGAACACTGACCGACAGCCGTGGCTTCGCCACCGACTTCCACAACGTGCTGCTCATCATGACCGGCAATGTCGGCTGTTCGGAGGCATCCGCCAAATCCTCGCGGCTGGGCTTCGGGGCGTCATCGGACACCCCGATTGACCCGGACATCATCGAGGAACATTTCAAACGCGCCTTCAGCCCCGAATTCCGCGCCCGCCTTTCCGCCACCGTCATCTTCGCCCCGCTGGGCATGCCCGAGATGCAGCGCATCGTGGCGTACAAATTCACCAGGCTGGCCGACCTGGCCGCAAAACGTCATTTCCAATTGACGCTCACGGAGGCGGCGCGGGACGACATCGCCCGCCGCGCAATGGAATACAACCAGGGCGCGCGCCCTGTTGACCACATCCTCACCGATGAAATCACCGCCCTGCTGGCCGAGAGGATGGTCTCGAAAACCACCGCCATCCAGCGGTTGACCATTGACCTGAAAGATGGCCATATCGTGCTTTGCTGACCATGTTTCTTCAAGCCTCATCCTTGAAATTTTCGCAATTTGCGCCATAGTAAGAGGCAGCAGGGGGCATTTTTCCCTTGTTCCATCCCCAATGACGACCGTCACAACTCTGGAATCCACATGATTGTCCTGTACTTTTTCTACATTCTCCTGGTTTTCTGCCTGTTCCTGCGCTACCGCATCAAGGTCAAGGGGCTGGATGCCATCCGCCGTCAAGGCAACAGGGGCATCCTGTTTTTGCCGAACCATCCTGCGCTCATCGACCCCGTCATCCTGAATTCCCTGCTGTTCCGCCATTTCCATCCGCGGGCATTGGTGGATGAGAAGCAGATTCGGCAGACCATCCTGAAGACCCTCGGACCGCGCATGCGCATCCTGCCGCTGCCAGACATGGGCATCGCGGGACGCGCGGGGCTGGAAAAAGTCCTGAAGCAGATAGACGCCTGCGCCGACGCTCTCAAGGCGGGCGACAACCTTCTGCTCTACCCCGCAGGCCGCATCTACCAC
>JAFRLP010000055.1 GCA_017431185.1 Victivallales bacterium
AGATGAAATTTTTCCTGCCAGTACTATTGCTGATGACATCCCTGCTGGCGGCGGAGCCACGTCAGACGGAGCAGGTCGAGTATGGTTCACGGCAGGAAGTGCGAATCGGCAAACTCCGGACGCAACAGGGGGTCTTTGGGGAGGAATACCCGAATGCCCTCCCGTGTCTGCTGGAGCATATTGGACGGGAGACCGCCATCAATCTCGTCACGGTTCCCATTCAATTGGAAAGTTTTCTGGACGAGCGGCTTCGAGAATGCCCGCTTGTCTATGCCAATTACGCCGCCCGCAAGTGGGAGTTTTCCGAGGAGGAGCGCAATGTCCTGCGCAAATATCTGGAGAGTGGCGGGTTTCTGTTCATAGATGGCGGCATCACCGCCTCTTTCCTGCGCGGTCATGGGCGGCTTGGCCTCCATCACAGTTTTGCCGAATGGGAGGCCACGCCGGAATTGAAGGAGGCGTTTGCGGAGGTGCTGCCTGGCCTTCAGTTCACTCCGCTTCGCCGCAGCGACCCGCTATATGCCGCCTTCTACCATGGTCTCCCTGACACCTCTTTGCTCCCTGACACGGTGCGGGAGTACACAATCCGCGAAAAATGGCCAGATGGAACCTACTCTGCGGTGGCCATCCGCATCCATGGGCGCATCGCCGTGCTCTGCACCCCCATCATCGCCATGGGCTGGGGACGGGACACGCTCGGACGCTGGACCAACTCCATCCGCTTCCGCATTCTGGAGGGAACAGACCGGCTGGACGAGGCGCTGAAGGTCGCCTCCTACGGCGGTGAACGCTTTGAGGTCACCCGTGAAGACGGCGGCAAGGATATCCTGTACTGCCAGGAGCCAGGGCTTCCCGCCTGGTGCCATGAGCCCGATGGGCGCTGGCGGGTCTTCCGCTATTACTCCAGCCGCGAAATCAGCGACTTCACCCACGTCTTCTACACTCGCCTGGGCACCAATATTCTGGTTCACGCCCTGACCCAGTGACCCATTCGGTTCCCTACTGGTTTCCGCAGTCGAGCATGTCGGTGGTGACCTGCGCCTTGGTCAAGGCGGTGACATGGCAATCGATGAACAGCGCGTTGAACTTGCCTGCGTGACGTGCTGGCAGGATGCCAATCGCCGCTGACTTAGCATTGGCGACATTGTTGTAGTTGCGGTAGTAGTAGGCAGTGGAGTTGGCTGTGCTGGAGCACTCGGGCATGGGCGAGTCATAAAGCAGCAGTTTCTCCGACGGCTGCTTGATTTGGGTCACCTTGTGCAGCCAGGTCTGGTTGGGCGCCCCGTATTTTGAGCAGGCCCAGATGTTGTAGGCATAATTGCAGGAATAGCCTGGCGGGGCGTTGTGCTCATATTCGTATCCCGTGAGTTCCGACGGGCACATGAAGAACTTGGAGTTGACGATGCTTGTCCGCAGCGTGATGATGTCAGTGCCTTCCCCGCCATTCCCCATGTACGGGAACAACAGGTAGAACCAGATGCCGCGTTGCCCGCTGAATCCGTCATACCCCTCCCATTTGGGCAGATAATCCTCGTAGTCGTTCTCGTACAGTTGCACCGCCAGGCCAATCTGCTTGATTTTGTTGACGCAGGAGGTGCTCCGCGCCTTTTCACGCGCCTTCGACAAGGCGGGCAGCAGCATGGACGCAAGTATGGCGATTATGGCTATGACGACCAGCAATTCTATGAGAGTGAAGAACTTACAACGACGATTGAGATTTTCTGTGAACATGTTTCAGCACTCCTGGACTATGGTTTGACGAAAAATTCAACGGCGTCGATTTCAGTCCCGTTTGCGGGGGGCGTCGTCTTGAAATTGCGGAAATTGATGGCGGCGGCGACGGCATTGGCGGGGACGCGTCCCCGCACTTGCATCATAGTCCATTCTGCCGTGGAGCGTATGCCCCAGAATGGATGTTCCGGCTCCGATATGTGCTTGCCTTCTGCGTTGAAGAACATCACGTATGCGAAACCAGTGCTGCCCCGATGGCGGAAACGCAGCAGATACTCCGTGTCAGGACTGACCGACACGGGCAGACTCCGTGCATCGCGGTATTTTGCGCCAGCGGGCGCGGCGATGGTGATATGGCGTGTCCCGTCCGCAGAGCCTTGCTGGGATACAACGCCCTCCGCCGTGCGCCAGCCGATGAGTGCGCCCTCCTTGTCCAGAACCTCAAAGGAGGGATTTGCCAGGCGGTTGTGCAGGGGCAGAAAACGCAGGGCGGGGAAGAAGAGGGCGGAGTAGTTGTGCTGGTCATTGACGGGGGTGAGGCAGTAGTATTCGCCGTTTGCGGCATCCCCGCCTGTGCGTCGGCGATAGAGTTGGATGCGCAGCGGCGGTACGGACTCACGGGTCTCCGCGCCCAAGTCGCCCCATGGCACCAATAGGTTGGCAACCCAGGAGTCGGTTCTTTTTTCAATCCGCGCCTGAAGTCCGCCTGTCCAGTTGACGTCGCCAGGCAGACCGATGTCGCGGTTCTGTGCTATGTCGAAAATGGCTCCGAGCGTATTGACGATGTAATGGCGGTTGAGCGAGCGGTCTTCGGTGAGCAGGAAAAGTTCCAGGCAGTCGTCCTTCCAAAGGGAGCGGGCGTCCCGTTGGGTGCATTTGGCGACGATGGAGCCCATGTCTGGCTCCTGCGCGATGACCTGGATGGCGAGTCCATCGTCTGCTGCCACCATTCGTGCGGTGGTGGCTGGTTCGTCAAGGCGCAGTTCACGTCCGCTCTTGGGAATCAGACGATGGAGAGGGGTGTCAGTCCAGCGCCCCGTGCCCTGCTCGGCTCCCGTGAAGTCGTGCTTGGCTTCCGCGATGGTGGCGGTGATGACGGGCATGCGCTCCTTGAGGGTGAAGAAGAGTTTGAAATAGGGGGCAAGTTCGTTTTGGAGCAGTTGCACACGGCTGCGGTAGATGGATTTTTCGGGGGGGAGTTCGGCGGCCTTCTCCAGCCAAGTCTGGAAGGCGTGGAAATCGTCGGCGGTGTAGCGTTCGAATTCGCCGTGTTCGAGAAACAGTCGCTCCGCCAACTGCCAGAATTCGCGCATTGGTGCGGCTGCGGGACCGTAGAAAAGGGTGTAGTATTCTTCCAGCAGTTCCATCACATCCAGATCTGGGTTCCAGAGAAGTTGCGTGCGCACATAGTCATTGAGGTGAGTGCTGGCTGGCAGGGCAAATACGTGTCCGTGGACATCCTGGTCGCCCCCGCCAGAACAGTAGGAGGCCTCGGACTTCTCCCCCAGCACACCCTGGTCACGAAGAAAACGCAGGTTTTCCTGAAGGATGCCCGAATAAAGCAGTGGCACGCCACGCGATGGCGGAATATGGTTGAACAGCGGATAAGTCCAGACCATCACCTGCACGCCGCGTTTGCGGAATTCGCGGATGACCCCCTCGATTTCCGCCTTGCGCTCTGGCCGGCGCAAGTCCTGGCGCCGATAGCAGATTTGCACCAGCACATTGGGCGGCAGTTGAAAGGTGGGCGGCATCCGATAACGCTCGTATGCCAGCGCCCCGACGAATTTGTCCGGATGCCTTTTGGCCACCTCCTTGGCGATTTCCGCCACAAAGTGGAATACGGCGTCCGAGTGCCGACCGTTGGGGCCCAACTGGGGGGAGAGCAGTTTTTGGCAATCGGGACATTCGCAGATGCGATGAAGGCCGTCCTGTGGCACGACGGGATAGACGGCGAGGTCGGGGTGGCGGTCGAAGAACCTGCTGATGAAATCCGCAAAGGCGCGAATGCCTTCGGGGTTGGTCAGGCAGAGGTTTCCGAAATGGTTGGCGGTGGAGAGGTTGTCGAAGTCCCGTTGTCCGTCGATGAGCGCAAAGTACTCTGGATGGGTGTCCTTGAGACGGTGCATCACAAAGAAACTGTGGTTGATGAACGGCATGTCATACCAGCTGGTGCAGAGGCGATGCAGCCAGGCAAGTCCCTCTGGCTGCGCGTCCCGATACCATACTGGTGCGAAATGGCGATAGCGGAAGGCAGGCGCCTCGTAGCGCTCTCCAAGAGGGAGGGCGAAGTCCGGCGATTGGGGGATGACCGCGCCAAGTTCCCCCCACATGTAATGGCGTATTCCCGCATGGTCGCGAAGCGTGCGGCAGACGCCGTTGAGCGTGCCGCGCTCGCCGCTGGAGTAGTAATCCAGTTTCGGTCGGCAGTAGATGAACGGGTGCCCCCGGAAGGGCTCCTTGGCAATGGCGTGGTCGCGTCCCGCAATGATGACATACTGCGGAGTGACCTTGAGCAGGAAGCCGCCAGGGGCGAGCCGGCCTTCGTCCACTCCCAGGGACCGGGTACGCTCGGAGAGCCCCAGATACACGGGAATGGCTCCTTCTGGCACGGGCTGGTCAGGGGGGAGGACCGGGATTTCCGCGCCAGTGCGCAGGCGCAGGTGCTCCGCCAGTTCCCGTGCCGCCAATCGGACAAATGGCTCCGCAGGAGCCTCCTTCACAATGACGCATTGAGGCGCGCCCTGTTTCACCAGGAGAACTTCCGAGGCGCCCAGGGTGACCGCCAGGACAAGCAGAAAACAACAGGCTGGTTTCATCATTGCGCCAACTCTCCGATGCGGTCTTCCCTCAAGGAAAGCCAAGGTGAATAGTGATGGGAGACACGGGAGGCGGGAACCTCGGTCAGCGAGGACACCACATCGCGCATCATCTCGCGGATGGGATAGCGGAAAAACGGAATCTGACTGCCTGGACTGGTGTAGAAATCCTCGCTGTTGAGGGGGATGGCCACGATGGGAAGGCCAGGAGGCAGTCCCAGCGCCTCGTTCAGCGGTCGGTCCCGGGGCAGCCAGCGTTCGTTCAGATGCATCAGCAGGCCATCGAAACGCAGAGTGCGGTAGGCATCCGCGATGCGCATGGCGTCCTGGGGATTCTTTTCCAGGGGAACCATGTGTTTCGGGAGGTTACGGGCATCGACCTTGGTCTGCCAGGCTGGCCAGAGGGTATTTGACAGATGCGTGGCATTGCCCATGGCCAGGGCAGGGCGACGGCAACCCATCGCTTGCAGATAGTCCAATGCCTGGTCGGCGATGGGGACATCGTGCTCGATGAAGCGTGTCCAGCCATTCACGTGCGGAATCCACTCTGGGGGAGCAGGCTGCTCGTTTGAGATGAAGGCAATCCGTGCCTGCAGAGCCGCCAGTTGTCGGAAATACGGTGAAAACCAGCCGCGATTGACCACAATTCGGCTCTCCGAAGTGAAATGCGCCAGGTTCTCCCACCAAATGTCGCCGCTGTTGTTGGTGCGGGAGAAAATGACTGGTGACACGCGCCAACCGATTTTGGCGGCCTCCGCCACCAGTTCAAAAAGCATCTGCTGAAAATGGCAGCCGATGCATTGGAGGTACTCGATGCAGGGGACCAGAATCGATATCGTGCGCTCTGGCGGCGCAATCGACGGCAGACGAACAAACGTTCCCTTCGCCTTGACCCGCTCCAGATACCCTTCCTCCTCCAGGCGGCCAAAGGCGAGGCGAACCGTGTCACGGGACACGCCGAATTGCTTCGCGCATTCCATCTCCGTCGGCAGTTTTTGCCCAGGCAGCCATTGCCCCACGCGAAGCCGCGACAGCAACTGGACGTATAGTTCATCCTTTTTCATGACGATGGCTCTGGTGTGCCTATGGTGGGGGATTGCGTACGGGAATCGTTCTTTGGTATGCCTTATGTTGGTTTAATATAGCACTCCTCCCCCAGATTGCAAATAAAAAATGAAAACAGATACTGGCCGCGCGGAGCGCGGCCAAGTCGCCGGGCTTCATTCTGGCGGCTGGCTTGCCCCACGCCTGGCAGAAGCCCTTGTCGCTGTGCAGATGAGGAGCCTTCGTCGCGTGGTGGATGTGCCAGTTTCGTTTGATTGATCCGAAGGTTATCGCAATGCTCACTTCCCCTTCTCGGGGGAGACACCTGGCTCCCGGAGGTTGGCGGAGGTGCAACTGTCTTTGGCCTTTCCCGCGAGAATTCCCCTCGCAGTGGCGCTTCTTACGGGGCTACTCGACATAGAGCCAGTATGCCTTTCCGCCGACGAGGCCCTCGGTTATGCTCTGGTAGGCGCCGTCTTCATAAAGCCAGACGCTTGCTTCGCCAAGCCAGCCTGACGGAATGTCGAAAGGGGCGGCGATAAGCCGCCACCCGCTCTGCTGCGGGACAACCCAGCAGTTGTCGCCGGAAGTTCCTTCAAGCGTCGTGCCGTCGGTCTGGGAGAACAGCCAGGCCGCTTGTCCCGCTTTTGCGGCACGGACATAGCTTTGTGTTGAGGCGTCGAACGAGATGGCGTTCAATTCGCTGAAGTCGCCCTCGTCCATGTCGGCTGGAATCGTGACCAGATTCCAGCCGGTCACAAGCGTTGTCGAAAAGGCCGTGGCCTCCGTCGCGCCCTGGATGTCCGCGTTGGCAAGGATGATATGGGTGATGTCCTGCGATGCGGTTATTTCCAGCGTCTCGCCATTGGATAGGCAGATGGTGCTGGCTTCATTGGCGGCGATGGCTGTATGCGCCACAAGCGCCGAATAGAGGCCGTCGCCCTCGGTGAGGGCCTGGGAGTCGGCGTTGGAGTCGCCGGCCAGGAGGCTGCCGCCGCTCATCTCCAGGGAGGAGGTGTAGAGCAGGGCGGCCCCGTCGGTGGCGGTGGCGTAGAGCTCCAGGCTGCCGCCCGTGATGGCGCCGGCCGCCACGTTCAGGCCGCTGGCGGCGCCGACGGCGGTGATGGCGCCGTCCGTGACGGTGAGGCTGTTGGCCTGGATGGCGTCGTCCCCGGCCGTGATGGCGATGTCGCCGCCCGAGATGGTGATGGCGCCCGCCGAGGTGGTGTCGGTGTCGTTCGGGGAGGCGGCAAGGCCGTCTCCGGCGGCGGTGAGGGCGAGTGTTCCGCCCGTGATGACAAGGGCGTTGTCGCTTGAGATGGCGTCGTTGACGGTGGCGTTGACGGTCAGGGTGACGCTGTCCTGGATGGTGAGCGTGCCCGACTGCCCGACCTTGACGCCGTTCTTGCCGTTGGCGTTGACGGTGAGGGAGCCGCCGCCCCCGATGGTGAGGGTACTGCCGCCCTTGTTGGCCTTGATGACGGCGTTGTCGGCGTCTGCGTTGACGTCCTCGTTGTTGGCCGAGGTGTCCGTCAGGGTGTTGTCGGTGCCGTCGGCCACCTGGATGGTCACGCCGGAGCCGGCCTTCGCGACGATGGGGGCCGTGTAGCTTGTCGAGGTCAGGTCGAGCCCGTTCAGCACGAGGATGACCCCCGTTGTGCTTTTCTTGATGATGATGTTGCCGTTTGAGCAGGAGCCGCTGAGGGTGTAGGTGTTGGCGGCGGTGATGGTGAGGGTGGTGCCGCTGATGGTGTAGCCGTCCGTCGTCCCCGATGTGCGGGTTATCCCGTCGTCGCTGAAGACAAGGACGGGGGCGGTGTCGTCCTCTTCCTCTTCGTAGTCGGTGGTGATGGTGATGGAGCTGGAGGCGTCCGCGTAGGTGGCGAGCACGTCGCTGTCCGCGGCGGGGTTGGCCTCGCCGTTGACGGTGGCCGAGTTCACCAGGGCGATGCTTGCCGTGCCGCCGCCCGTGCCCCACTGGCCGTTCGGGTCAACCTGCGCGTAGGCGAAGTAGTCGCTTCCCTCGAAGGTGGCCGTGCAGTCCGTCATGCTGACGGCGGCGGTGGTGTTGACCACGTAGATGAAGGGGACGGCGGAGTCGCTGCCCAGCGTGAAGCTGGTGTCCGTCGCCGTGAGCGTCGAGGCGCTGGAGGACGCGTCGGAGTCGGAGGCGTCCCCGGATGTGCTTTGGTAGAGCATGATGCAGCCGACGCGGCTTGTGCGAGACGGCGTGCCCGACAGGTCGCAGCGGGACACTTCGACGCCGTTCTTCCCCTCCACCACAATCGCCTCGGACTTGGAGGCGACGCCGGTCGCGCCCGTGACGGAGATGGAGCCCGTGGAGTAGATGCAGGGGCTGTCGGAGCCGGTGGTCGTCAGGGTGTTCGTCCTCTCGGTGTCGCTGCTGGAGAGGACGGTGACCGTTCCGCCGCCGCGGTCGGTGGCGACGGCGGCGCAGTGCATGCCGGCGGTGGTGATGGAGACGTCCGTGGCGGTGATGGCGCCGCCGTAGGTGGCGTGGAGGCCGCGGGAGGAGTTGGCCGAGGTGGTGATGGAGAGGTTGCTGGCCGTGACCGTCGCGCCGTCGGAGGCGAAGACGGCGTTGGCCCCCTCGGCAGTGGACTCGCAGGTGATGGTGCAGTTCTCCATGCTGACGGCGCTGCCCTCCCCGATGACGACGATGGCGGAGTTGAGGCCGTAGAAGGTGTATGCGTCGTCGCTTCCGCCCGCGCTTCTCTGGGTGATGGTGGAGTTGTCGAGGGTCAGGTTGCCGCCGTTGATGACAAGGACGGCGTTGTAGTCGCTTTCCGAGGCGGAGGTGGCGAGGCTGAGCCCCGTGTAGCGCTTCGTCTCCCCGTCCACGACCAGGAGCGCCTTGTAGGTGTTGCTTGTGCCGCTTATGGAGACGGTGGCGGTGCCGCTGCTCTCCGTGTATTCGTCGTACTCATCGTCATCGTCGTCATCCTCTTCCGCCTCGGCCTCAAGGATTTCCTCGATGTCGCTGTTTGCGAGGATGAAGTGGGTGCCGGCCACGGCGGGCGTGAAGGTGTAGGCGCCGCCGTCGGAGGTGTAGGTGTAGCTTTCCCCCGCGCCGATGGCCTCGCTGATGACGAGGGCGGTGTAGAGTCCGTCGCCCTCGGTGAGAACCTGGGAGTCCGCGTTGGAGTCGCCGGCCAGGAGGCTGCCGCCGCTCATCTCCAGGGAGGAGGTGTAGAGCAGTGCGGCGCCGTCGGCTGCGGTGGCGTAGAGCTCCAGGCTGCCGCCCGTGATGGAGCCCGACGCCAGGTCCAGGCCGCTGGCGGCGCCGACGGCGGTGAGGGAGCCGTCCGTGACGGTGAGGCTGTTGGCCTGGATGGCGTCATCCCCCGCCGTGATGGTGATGTCGCCGCCCGAGATGGTGATGGCGCCCGCCGAGGCGGTGTCGTTTGGGGAGGCGGCAAGGCCGTCGCCGGCTGCGGTGAGGGTCAGGGTCCCGCCCGTGATGACAAGGGCGTTGTCGCTTGAGATGGCGTCGTTGACGGTGGCGTTGACGGTCAGGGCGACGCTGTCCTGGATGGTGAGGGTGCCCTCCGCAGCCACTTTGATGCCGTTCTTGCCGTTGGCATTGATGGTGAGGGAGCCGCCGCCACCGATGGTGAGGGCGGTGCCGCCCTTCTTGCCCTTGATGACGGCGTTCTCGGCGTTGGCGTTGGCGGCATAGAGGTCTTCGTTGTTATAGGCGTTGTCCGTCAGGGTGTTGGCGGTGCCATCGGCCACCTGGATGGTCACGCCGGAGCTTTTGCCGCAGAGGATGGGGGCCGTGATGCTGTTCGTCAGCGTCAGCCCGTTGAGGATGAGCGTGACATCGGTCACGCCATTGCCAACGGCGATAGCCCCATCCTCGCAGGAGCCGCTGATGGTGTAGGTGCCCGCCGCCGTGATGGTGAGGGTCGTGCCGCTGATGGTGAAGCCGTCGGTGGAGCCCGAGGAGAGGGTGATGCCGTCGTCGCTGAAGACCAGGACGGCGTCGCCCTCCTCGTCCTCTTCCTCCTCCTCTTCATCGTCGTCATCCTCTTCGGTGCCTGCGTATGAGGAGGTGGCGGTGGAGACGGAGGCGACGGCATCCTGGGTGATGGAGCTCTTCCCGGCGGCCGTGGCGGTGGCGGTGGCCACTTGGGAGCCGTTCACATAGAGGTAGTAGGTGGTGTTGGTTTTCAGGCTGCCGGAGGAGAAGAGCACGAAGGAGGCGGCAGCAGCGGCGGTGCCGGAGACCAGTAGGTTGGAGGTGGAGGTGCCGATGGCGTAGGTGGCGCCTTTGGAGATGGAGATGCTGCTCCCGCTGCCGCCGGGGGTGTTCCCGCCTCCGGGGGTGTTTCCGCCTCCGGGGGTGTTTCCGCCAGGGGCGCGTGTTTGGTTGGGTGGCTGCATGCCGCCTCCACCACCGCTGGTGGCGCCGAAGGTGATGTAGGGGATGGTGGAGTAGCTGGCAGTCGGGGTGACGGCCATGTCGCTGGGGCCGAGGGCGACCAGGCTTGTCCCGCTTCCGGCGACGGCAAGGTAGCCGCCGTTGTCCGCCACGTCCAGGGCGTTGTTGCTGCCCGTTGCGGTGCAATGCGCCTCGATGGTGCCGCCATAGACCTTCATGAGGCCGTTGGAATCGAGAACGTCCCCGGCGCCGACGGCATAGACCTTGCCGCCGTAGAAGTTGAGCGAGAAGTAGGTGGTGCTTTCCTCGGCCACGTTGCTGTTGCCGGCGTTGAAGGCGTCGTCCGAGGCAGTGACGCTGATGTCGCCGGAGAGAATGTAGATTCTGGCTGCCTCAATGCCCTCGTAGCAGGAGTTGACGGTGATTTTCGGGGTGGTCGTGTTGTAGTCGTCGGTTCCGATGACAAGGACGCCGTTGGCCACGTCGGAGCCGGCGTGGATGGCGTCACCGCCATTGTACTCATTGGAGCCGCTGCCGCTGCCCATTGTGCTGGTGGTGAGGGTGAAGACCCCGCCGGTGATGGCAATGGAATCATCGCAATGGATGCAGTCGTCCGCCGAGTTGATTGTGTAGGTGCCCCCCGAGAGGACCATGGTGGTTTCGGCCTTGATGCCCTTGCAGCTGTCGCTGGCCTTGGTGAGTTTGTTGAATGACGATAGGGCGGCGTTGACGGTGATGGTTCCGTCGGTGACATAGAGGCCGCCTTCGTCCGACTGGATGCCGTCCAGCGTGGAGGTGACATTGATGGTGCCGCCGTCGATGAAGATGTTCTGTTCGCCTTTGAGACCGTCTTCGCCGGAGGTGACGGTGAGGCTTCCGTCGGCGATGTAGAGCTCGTTGGATGCCTGGAGGCCATCGCCGCCCGCCGTGATGTCAAGGGTTCCGCCGTAGATGACGATATCGCCCGCCGATGACGTGTCATCCTCGTCCGGCTCGGCCTGGATCCCGTCCCCATTCGCGTTGATGGTGATGGCGCCGCCGAAGACCTTGACGATGTTCTCGACGGAGATGCCGTCGTTGACGTTGG
>JAFRLP010000546.1 GCA_017431185.1 Victivallales bacterium
AAAGTATGATATGTATGACATATTAAATATACCGCAAGAAAACCAGATTTCAAACGCCGAGTGGAAAAAAAATTCCACGGCGACTGACAATGGGCAATGGCTCACCCATTCCAGGTTGCTTCCGCCGCAGGCCTACTGACTCCTTTGCCGATAGACGGCGACCGCAACGGCAGCCGCAAGTCCCAGCCGTTCCCCCAATTCGGCGGGGACAATCCGACAAGCGGACAAGGCGGACGGCAGGGCCTCGCGCGCCAGTTCCTCCCGCATCGCAGCCTCCAGAAAGCGTCCCGATCGCGTATAGACACTCCCAAGCACGATGACCTCGGGGTTGAGAACATCGACGAGAATGGCCAGCCCGCGTCCCAACCATCGTCCGCTCTCCTCCAGCACGGCCAAAGCCTGCGGATTGCCCTGCTCCGCGGCCTCCGCCACCTGCTTTGCCGTCGGCCTGTCAAGTCCAGGTATGCGCCCGTGAGCCAGCCTGGCGATGCCCGCCCCCGAGCAGAAGCCCTCGAATGAGCCGGCTTTGCCATAGCCCACGGGGCCGTCGGGGGCCATGCGTACATGCCCGATTTCCCCCGCGTCGCCCGACGTTCCCTCGTAGAGGCGTCCATCCAGAATCAGCCCTCCGCCCATGCCAGTGCCGTGGGTAAGGAAGACCATGCTGCGCGCGCCCCGTCCTGCGCCGAACTGCCATTCGGCCAAGGCCCCCGCATTGGCGTCATTCATCAGGAAAGCGGAGCCTCCGAAGCGTTCCGTCAGCAAAGTGGTGATGGGCACAGAATCCCAGCCAGGCAGATTGGGCGGGGAAAGGATGACTCCCCTCTGCGAGTCAAGCGGGCCGCCGCAGGAGACACCAAAGACAGGAGCCTCGCCTGGGCGAAGACCATCCACCGCCTCCAAAATGTTTTGGAGAGTGTTCTCCTTGTCGGTCGTGTCGAACCTGACGGCGGAGAGGACAGTCCCGTCTGGCCGGGCAGTGGCCACCTGGCATTTGGTGCCGCCAATATCTACTGCGACAATCATGGCTTTCTTTGGGGGGCGATGGTCAGTGAGAGGATGGTCTTGTTCTTGATGGAGAGGCGCGCACACTGGCGCATATCCAACCTGATGCCCGCGTTTTCGATTTGACACACGGTGTTCGGGGGCAAATCCGCGACCTTCCAGGTCAGAACAATGGGACGGCGCGCCGGAGCAACCGACACCCGCCAGGTCTTTGGCAAAGCGGGGCTGCGCACGTCACGGTAAAGCAGGCTTGGGTCCTGTCCGTCAGAGACCAGCCCCACAATCCCCGACCCCATCCCAAACGGAGGCGCCATGATATCCAAATCCTGGTCAATCCCGTCCGTGGCCTTTTCCTGCACCCCCAGAAACAGTTCGCGCACTTGTCCGCCATCAATCCCCAGACGGACGGAAAAACCCTCCGCCAGCACGGATGTCGCCATCACCAGGCAGGACAGCAGAACAGCGGTCATCCATCGCCTCATCAAAGCCCCCCGCTCATCTGGCGATGGCGTCCAGCGCCATGAGAACATAACTGGTGGACAAGGCAGGCATGGACTCCCACCAGCGGTTGGACTGGTCATTCGTCCAGAAGCCCTCGGGATGCTGGCGCCTGGCGGCTGCGGCAATGAACTCGCCGCGCCAATCATGCTCTTTGCCCTGGGCATCGGCTAGCGTCTCCAGTCCCATCACCGCCAAGGTCTTGGAAAAGGTGTGGAGGTAGTAGTAGTAGCCAGCCTGGCCGACTCCCGGATTCTCCTCCAAGGTGTAGTATTTTCGTATCCAGGAGAGGGCGGCCTGGACGCGGACATCCTCTGGCTTCACCTTGGCGTAAATCAGGCTCTTGAGCCCCGAATAGGTCATTGACCCGTAGGAACGAAGCATCTCCTTCTGCGCGTCGGGGCGCATCGCGTCCTGGGGGCAGTAGATGAAACCGCCCCTGTCCTCCTCGGGGGCGGATTTGATCCAGGCGGACTGGTTGGTGTCGGCAAGATTCTGGCAGGACGAAAGGAACGTCAGAGCCTTATCCCACGCCAGATCCGCCTTTTTGGCGCGTTCAGGGTCATGGTTGAGCGGCTCCCTGTCCAGATGGTCGGTGGCGGCGAGAGCCTCCAATGCCCAGGCGGTGTTATTCAGGTCGGCACGGTGCCGTTTGCCATAGCCAAATCCCTGGGTTGCAGGCTGTTGCGTGTCGCTGTCCTCCGGCGTCGGGTCAACGCTGAGCAGATAGTCACGGGCAGCACGGATGATTTTCTGATGCTCCGGGCGATTGGCCCGATTCAGAACCAGCAGGCAGATGGAGGTCGAATAAACTGGGTAGGACCGCCTGTCTCTGGGGTCAAGGATGGTGCCATTCGGCTGGGCGCAGCCCGCCACATAGCGCAAGGCGGACTCGATTTTGGGCTGGCCTTCAGGGGATTTGGCGGCGGCGGTGTCCATCAGCCCCAGAAGGGCCAGCGAGGTAATGGCTGGATTCCGCATCCAGGAACCGTTGGCGGACTGCAAGGCAAACATATAGGCGGCTGCCTTGTCCTGCATCGCCCTCACCTGTTCCTGCTGCTCCGCGCTCAATGGCTTGATTGCCGCTCCAGCCTCCAGCATCAGGCCACACAACAATGCGCTCCAAACGACTTTCATCACTGCTCTCCTTGTTACAAAGTCACCGAACCAACGGAGACAATATCATACGCCCGCGCATTTTTGCAACCTCCTTCCCCTGAAAAAGGCCCGAAAAAAAACGAATCCTCACGAAAAACGCCATTTTCACGATAAGGGGATTTGCGGAACTGGCACAGAGGCATTATCTTACAAAGACGTCTTCCCTGACGCCCATAAGGGCAATGCACCCCAATAAGGAGAATATCAACATGGCTAGTATGTGCAAAGAGGCAATTGAATGGTATGTCAATAAATTCACCCCGAAAATGCTTCTGGAACTAGTGCAAAGCGACCGCAATGCGGTTCGCCAGGTCATGGTGGGCTTTGCCCAGAATGAGAAGTCCATGACCAACTCCATCGTCAAAAACCGACTGCTCAATTATCTGGAGAAAACTCCCGAGGCGCAGATGAAGCTCATTCCCACCTCCAACGGGGCGCAGGAACTGGTGAACGCAATGACGAAAAGCCTGGGAGAGCAATGGCTTCGCGACAACTGGCGCTCCCTTCTGGAAGCCAGTTACGACCCAAGGATGCTCATTGCCGTGTTCAACCAGCATGAACCGGAATCCTATATCGGTCGCCTGGGCCACCGTCTGCTCTTCTGCCCATCCCTGTGGAGACCTGCCCCCGTCGCCGAAGACGTCGATGTCTAT
>JAFRLP010000547.1 GCA_017431185.1 Victivallales bacterium
GGTGGAGCAGAAGTCAGGGGATTTCTTCGACGAAAAGGAGAAGGATCCGGAGATGCGAGCACTGCTTGACCGCTTCATCCATGCGGACGAGGCGGAGGTGCTCATTCACGCAACGGAGGATTTCTCCTTCCTCGACTTGCTGGATGACGGCACAGATTCCGACAAGACTGCGGATGAGGCCGCCAAGAAGGCAGGCAACGGCAAATCCGCCGCTGAAATCGTCGAGGGGAAGGCGCGTTCGGTTATCAACTCATACCGCCAGCGCGACCCCGCAATGTACCAGATTTTCTCCGAGCGTCTCCAGGCACTTCTGGAACAAGCCAGGCAGGAAAAGCAGGACTACGCGGAGACCATCAGGCGGCTGATTGATCTCATCAAATCGGTGCGGCGCGGCAATGAAGATGTGCCGACAGGAATCCAGAAGAAATACGGCAAGGCACTTTGGAACAACCGCGAAAACTGGTATGTTGCCGAAGATGGTGCGGATTCTCCCGAAAAGGTCATCATGGCGATGGAAGAAATGATTGAGTATGACGCCCCTGCTGGTTTCGAGAACCAGAGTTCTCCTAGATCAAACATTGTCAAACGAAAAATCGGGAAAATTCTCGCCCACGCGCATTGTCTTTCAGATGACGGACGAGTGTGCATCGTCTATATGCTCATCGTCCAGAACCGGTAGTTTTTTCAGCGGAACAACAATATGGCTATCAAAAAATCACAGCTTTACAGCACACTCTGGGAATCATGCAACGCACTGCGCGGCTCCATGGATGCCAGTCAGTACAAGGACTATGTCCTGATGATTCTCTTTGTGAAGTATCTTTCCGATAAGGTGAAGCAAGGAGAGACTGAAATAATCGAATTGCCAGAAGGCTGCTTCTTTGAGGATTTCATCGCTTTGAAGCAGAATAGCCATATAGGCGAGGAAATCAACAAGAAACTGGAGGCCATCAAGGAGGCCAACCCATTAAGTTTGAATATTGTATTGCCAAATTTCAACGATCCAGCCAAGTTTGGTCCGCCCAAGCAGATGACGGAGACCCTCTCCAAGTTGATTGGTGTCTTTGAGAACGATGCGCTGGACTTCGGACGCAACCGCGCAGTCGATGATGACCTTCTTGGCGACGCATACGAGTACCTGATGAAGAATTTTGCGGCGGAAAGCGGCAAGAGCAAGGGGCAGTTCTACACCCCTGCCGAAGTCAGCCGCGTGATGGCGCAGGTGCTTCACCTCAATGAATCAAATAGCAGACAAGATACCATCTATGACCCGACAGGAGGTTCTGGTTCGCTTTTATTGAGAGCCTATGCGGAGACACAGCGGGGTGCGACTCTCCATATGCAGGAAAAGGACAATTCAACTGCGGCTCTAGCCAAGTTGAATATGCTTCTGCACGGCATTGAAGATGCGGAAATCCGGCAGGGTGACACCTTGAATGATCCCCAGTTCAAGTCGGCTGGACGTCTCCAGACCTTCAACCACTGCGTGGCGAATCCTCCGTTCTCCACCAAGAACTGGCTGGCGCAGAACGGCGAAAGCGACCCATACCACCGATGGAGCAAGACGCTCCTGCCACCAGCGAAGAACGGCGACTATGCCTTCCTGTTGCATCTTGCGGCCAGCATGACCCCGGAGACGGGGCGCGGAGCCTGCATCCTGCCGCATGGCGTGCTCTTCCGCGGAAATGCGGAGGAGACCATACGGAAGGAACTTGTGAGGAACCACAAAGTCATCAAGGGAATCATCGGATTGCCGCCGAACATCTTCTTCGGCACTGGCATTCCAGCCGCCATCATCGTGCTGGACAACCGCCGATGCCAGGACGGCATATTCTTCATCGACGCTAGCGCCGGCTTCATCAAGGACGGCAACAAGAACCGTCTCCGCGAACAGGACATACGCAAGATCGTCGATGTGTTCAACGCACAGTTGGAGATTCCCCACTATTCCCGTCTTGTCCCATACGATGAAATCGAGCGCAACGGCTGGAATCTGAACATCCCACGCTACATAGAGCCCGTCAGCACCGAGGTCACGCAGGATTTGGACGGACACCTCAATGGGGGAATCTCCTGCGCCGAACTCGATTCCTGCGGCAATTGGGAAGCACTCCCTGGATTGAAGGAACAACTCGCCACCACGCTGCGGCCAGGCTATGTCTCCCTGGCAATCCCTGCAGAGCAGGTGACGGATTTCATTCGGAGCGCTGATGTCGTGAAGGCGGTCGTGAAAGCTGCGATGGACACGCTTGCGCAATGGGAAGCCAAATTGCGTGCAAGACTGGCCGCCCCGACGGGAAACGCCCGCAGGCTGGTGGAGGCTCTTGCCTCCGAACTGCGCGACGCCTATCGCGACAGTGCTTTCCTTGACAAGTACGATGCGTATGGCGTGTTCATGGACTATGCGCTGGCAACATTGCAGGATGACCTGTTCGCCGTCTGCGCGGACGGTTGGGCTGTCGGGCGCGAGACAGAGAAGGACTACGACAAGAAGGACAAGCTGAAGTCCTGGGAGGGCATGATTCTTCCCAAACTGCTGGTCAAGCAGGAATTCTACGCTACTGAACTGGCGAAGGCGCAGGAACTCGCGGCAACGGCAGAGGCGGCGGACAATGACCTTGAGCAGTTCGTTCAGGAGTGCGCGGATCTTGGCGATGACGATCCACTCGCGGAAATCAGGGACGATGACAAGATCATATCTGACGCGGACTGCAAGAAGAAGCTGAAGGAGCTTCAAAAGGATGCTGGGAGGAATGACGAGGCCGTTGCGGTCAAGAGATATCTGGACTTGCGCGGGGCGTTGTCGGCGGCCAGAAAAGCGGCATCAGA
>JAFRLP010000548.1 GCA_017431185.1 Victivallales bacterium
TCGCGCTGATGGCGGAGGCCGTCAAGGGGCACTGCCAGTTCGCGGCCAAACTCCAGGTCGCCTGCTCGCACGAATGCGCCACGGTTCCCTACATCCCCGCCCCTGGTCTGCTCTACCGCAAATATCGGGAGATGCGCAGCCTTGGAGTCCAGCATGTACTGCAATGCTGGTATTTCGGCAACTATCCCGGTCTGATGAACGAGGCGGCGGGCAAACTGGCCTACGAGGACTTTTCCACCAGCGAAGAGGATTTTCTGGTGTCACTGGCCAAACCGACCTGGGGCGAGGACTGGCCGCAGGTCGTGCAGGCGTGGCGTCATTTTGCAGACGGCTATTCGCATTACCCGCTGGACATCCAATTCCAGTACTATGGGCCGATGCATGACGGCCCCGTCTGGCCGCTGCACCTGCGCCGGGCCATGCTCCCGCTGACCCGCAGCTGGAAGCCCGAGACCTTCCCGTCGGGGGACGCCCTCGGCGAGTCCATGCAGCATTTCCGCTTGAACGAACTTGCCGAACTGACGGGGCAGATGCAGCGTGAATGGCGCCAGGGGCTTCTGGAACTCCAGAAGGCGCACAGAGAGGGCCATGAACTGGAATACACCTTGGCGGAGGCATTGGACATCCAATTCCGTTCAGGCCACAACATTCTGCGTTTCTACACCCTGCGCAACGCCCTGTTCGACACGCCGCCGGAGTCAGGGGTGCTGCTCAAGGAAATGAAAAGGATTGTCCTGGAGGAAATCGCCAACTCCACACGCCTGGCGGAACTCTGCCGGCAGGACGCCCGCCTGGGCTACCACTCCGAAGCCGAGGTCTATAAGTATTTCCCCGCCAAACTGCAATGGCGCGCCAGGCAGCTGCAGTCCCTGCTGGACACAGATTTTGCGTCCGCCGAGTCCCTACTGGACAATCCCCATGCCCTGCGCACCTTCCTGCTCGGCGACCTTTCGCCCGCCGTGCCAGGGAAGACCTACGGCGCAAACGGCATCCGCTGGTCCTTCGAATGCAATGCCGAAAGCCTGGTTTTCCATCTGGACTTCGAGTCCGCCGGACAAAATCCCGAGTCCGCCCATCTGTTCTTCATGGACGAGAAGGGCGAGAATCCGCCTCCATTTCCCATCCAGATTTTCCGCAAGGACTCCCAGCCGACCGCAACGGGCTGGCACGCGGACTACACGCTGTCACGCCTGAGACTGAACCAGGCCTCCTGTTTCTGGTTCGGCGTGGAGAAGGTGGAGAACCGCCCGGGCTTCAAGAACATCCACACCAACGACAAGCCTGGGCAATTCATTCACGAGGCGCGCCTGAACCTCGACTATTTCGGCCCCGACAAACTAACCCTCCTGATTTGCCAGGCATAGCGTTTGCCGTCTCAAAGTCTATACGCCAGCCACCAAAAATCGCCGCATCGACTTGCAAACACCCAAATGCACTGTATATTGAAATTAACAGGTTAAAATTACAGGTAATCAAAGATGCGAACATGTCCGAAAGCGTTGCTGTTGCGGGAGGAACTGAAGGGGCAGTTGCTCCGTCAGGAATGGCCAGTGGGGACGGCGATACCGTCGGAGAACGCCTTGGCGGAGCGGTACGGGATAAGTCGTCCCAGCGTGAGGAAGGTGCTGTCCGAACTTTGCCAGATAGGGTTGCTGGAGCGTCGGATGGGGAAAGGGACGTATGTGCGTGAGCTAGGGGAGGTACGTGGCAAGGGGCCAGACCGGCCGTTTCTGCTGGGGACGGACGCGATTGGTTCAGGCAACACCTACTACTCCTCCATCGCGAGGGCGATGCGGAACTCCCCGTATGGGCGGCACATCTTTCTGAACCTGCTCAAAATGGATGACCTGCGTTCAGGCAAGATACCCATGCAAATGGACGCCCTTCTGTTTGCCAGAGACACATTGTCCGAGCAGGCCTATCAGAAGCTCTCCCAACAGCGGTTGCCGATGGCGCACCTCAACCGCCAATGCGACTGCGCCGGGGTGGCCTACGCGACGGTTGACCATACAGGGGAGGCAGAGCGCGCCGTGCTGACATTGTTTCAGTTCGGCTACCGCAGGGTCATGCTTTTGGCGCACAATGGCGAAATGTCGCAATCGGTGCAATTGCGTACCCGCGGCTGGGAGAATGCCTACCGCAAAGCGTTTGGGCACATTCCGGAGGAGCTGCGCAACCCCGTTTTCCCGTTGTCGCCAGGGGATTTTCCGCAATGGATGGATTCCCTGAAACCAGACGCCTATTTCTTCGTCAACGCCGCGCAATACGATTTATTCCAGTTGGATTACGCCCGTTGCACAGGGAAGATGCCGATTGGCCTGCCCGCCATTGTGTTTGATGACCTGGATGTCTTTCATCCGGACAAGGATTTGCAGTTGAACTTTCTGCGGATGCCAGTGTCTCGGCTCACGCAATTATGCATCGAGTACCTCTGGCAGAAGATGCACGACCCGCGCCTGGAGCCGATTCGCGCCGTGCTGCCATGTGACCTGATTTTGAGAACAGATTTGAAGAAGACAGAGTGACTCCATTTTTCGACTAGGAGAACAGACCATGAAGAGCAAGAGAAAAAAGCAGAGGGCACAACGGCATTTCACGCTCATCGAGTTGCTTGTTGTCATCGCCATCATCGCCATTTTGGCCTCCATGCTGCTGCCGGCATTGAGCAAGGCGCGCGAGGCGGCACGGGAGATTTCCTGCATCAACAACCTCAAGCAGCTGATGCTGCCGTTCAACACCTACATCGATGACCATAACGGCATGATGTGCCCCTATATCTACGCAGGCAACAACAACTTCGTCTGGAGCAGGACAATGGAGCCCTGGATTCAGCAGGTCGCCCCCAAATGGGTATGGACGATGACCACCTCCTACACTCTGCCGACAGCCACCTGGGGAAAAGACGAATGGGACCCCAAGAACTGGGGCGTGCTACGCTGCCCCAGCGCACAATTGCGTGAAAACCCGTTAGTGAAAAACATGTACCCGCAGGACTACGGCATCAACCAATACCTCTCCTGCTTCCAGACCCGAAATCTCCAACTCCCTGCCGAGTATCAGGTTTACTATCGCTTTGCCCAGCAGCCAGGCTCCCTCTCGCGCGTGATGCTGCTGGGAGACTCCCCCCAGGACTACCGCCGTTTCGACACCAAAGCCCTCCATCTTGTCCATCGCGGCTCCTCCAACTATCTGTTCTGCGATTTCCATGCCGAGAAAATCAAGGGGCTTCCCACCGCGATGACGATTAACCTCCAGGACAACTTCCCCTGGAAACAGTGGAAACCCTAAAACACAGGAGGCGAAGCCATGGGATGCAGGTTTTCCTGTCTTTGCGCGATTCTCGGACTCACACTCTGCAACATCCTGCCAGCGGCGGAAATCGCCCGTGAATGGACGGTGTTCGGCCCCTATTATCGGCTGTTGCATCGTCTGCCCGATGGCCTGGACCAATCCATCCCTGAAAAACTGAAAGTCGGCAGCCAGACACAGACCGCCGTCACCGCCACACCAGAGGACGGCAAGCTGGACATCGGCGCGGCGCTGGGCGGAAACACATCGCACAAGTCCTTCTACATCTGCATCCCAATCCACGCCATTCAGGCGGAGCAACTGAAAATCGGCGCGGGCGCCGACTGGTGGATGGACTTGTACCTGAACGGCAAATCGGTTGGCGACACGCTGGCGGACGGCAACGTGGCCTGGCCCCCCACTGCGTCCGACCATCTGTTCACCCTGGATTTGCAGGCTGGCGACAATCTGCTGGTCGTGGGGGTGATTGGCGGAACAGGCACACAGCAGTTGGTTCTCAAGCCCAATCCTGTCTTCCCGCCAGGCTATCCATTGGTCTCCAAGATGCAGTTCGGGACCAATCGCATGCCGTCGCTGGAGAAAATCGGTTCAGAGTGGGAAAACGGGGCAGGAGACCATCAGTTCCAGCCAGGCAAAGAATTCTCGCTTGAGAAAGGACTCCTGAAACTCACTCCGAAACCAGGTGGCCGTAAATACTTTGCGGCGAAACTGCATCTGGAGCCTGGCAGGCAGTACTGCCTTGCTTGGAGCGGCTGGACATCCGCCGGCCAGACTCCGACCTTGCTGATTCAGGACCGGGCGGATGGTGGAACCGTCTATTTCGCCAAGGAACTGACCAGCGGACGAAACCGCCGCGGCTATTTTTATGCGGAGAACCCAGAACCATACGCCATTCTGGAGATGCGCGGTGTCAGCGTGACGGAGATTTCAGCCCTGTCGCTCAGGCAGCGCATCGACCGTTCCGCCGCGTTCCAGGATTGGACTCACCAGCGTTTTCCCGCGCCGGACACCCTGGTGAAACCGTCACATCTGGTCTCCACCCCGCATTTCGATTTCGCCCCCAAACTGCCTGGCGCACCCCTGAAGGTGTTCGCCGTCACCTCATTTTGGCGGCAGATGCTTCGCAATGAACTGGAGGAACGCTTCGATTTCATCACCGACGGCATGTTCACCAACGGCAA
>JAFRLP010000549.1 GCA_017431185.1 Victivallales bacterium
ATGTGAAAAGCGATTACGCAGGAAAGGCTCACAGAGAAGAGCTAGTGTCCCGTCCGATTAATCCGATGGAATATTCCGCGCTCTTTCCGGCTCTTTTCGCATGAAGGCTTCTTTGCATAGGAAGCTATGCGCAGTCGCCTTCGTGCGAAAACAACTCGAAGACATCTGCGGACTATCCTCACGAATTAATCGGACGGGACACTAGCCGATGGTTGACAGGCTGGTTCCAGTGGCGTCGGCTTCGCGGAGTTGGTTCATCTGGCGGGCGAAGTTTTCGGGGCTGGTGTGTACCCATGGGTGGACGAGATCGGGCACGCCGTGGTAGCAGAGGATGACCTCGTGTCCTTGGCGAACTGCCTCCAGGGCGGCGGTGAATTGCTCTGGCTTGTCGTCATGGATGGGGTAGGCGGGGAGGCGGAAAGGGTCCTCGTTCTGATGCAGTGGGCGGGATTCCACGCAGCGCGCACGGCGGTAGCCTCGGCTTTTCAGGATGGCCACGGCAGATGGATTGTATGGTCCGCCTGGATAGGCGAAACTCACTGCGCGTGGCAGTCGTTCCTGCATAAAGTATTTTTCCAGGGCTGCAATCTGCTTTTCGCAGGCAGTCGGGTCATCTTTTGGTGAGATGTGATTCAGGGTGTGGTTGCCCAATTCAAATTCCCAGGACGCCAGTTGGCGAAGCTGCTCGCCTGTCATCAGGGTCTCGCCATGCCTGGCGCGCCACTCCTCGTTCCAAAGCGTGATGAAGAAGGTGGCGCTCCAGCCATAGGAGCGCAAGAGCGGGGCCACCGTGGTGGCGTGGTTGCAAACTGTGTCGTCAAAGGTGAGGTAGATGTTGGGCATGGTTTTTTTATCCGGTAGTCCAGGCTACTTCAATCCGCGAGGCCTGAAGGCCTCGCGGGCAGGTTGGTGGTTCCTGTTTTAACAGGGAGGGGGAGAGCGGAGGGGGAGAGCGGAGGGGGACGGGGGGTATTCGGTGGGAGCGTGTCCTTCAGCGGGGGCTTGTTCTTCCGCTGGTGCCTGTCCCTGGACAAAGCGGTCATGTCCTGCGTAGTCCTGGCGGACCGTCACCCGACGAAGGCCGGCGTGGCGCAGCAGTTCCGCCGCCGCCTTGCCCTGGGTGTCGCCAATTTCGCAAAGCAGCCATGCGCCAGGCAGAAGGCGTGACGGGGCCTGGTCGGCGATGCGTCGAAGTACAGCCAGGCCATGTTCTTCCGCCACCAGAGCCAGACGCGGCTCGTAGTCGCGCACGACTGGCTCCAGGTTTGCGTATTCCTCGGCGGTGACGTATGGCGGGTTCGCGGTGATGAGGTCGTAGCGCTGAACGTGTGGCAGTGGGGCGTAGAGGTCGCCCTCCAGCAGAGCCACGTTGTCAAGCGCCAGGCGTGCGCGGTTGCGTCTGGCGTACTCCAGGGCCTCGGGGGAGAGGTCGGTGGCGGTGATGCTGGCGGTTGGCCTGGCGTGGGCGAGCGCCAGCGCGATGGCTCCGCTGCCCGTGCAGAGGTCGAGGGCGGAGTCGCCGTGCCACAGTTCCAGGGCGAGTTCCACCAGCTGCTCCGTTTCAGGACGGGGAATCAGCACGCCTGGCCCCACCTCCAGGGTAATGTCATGGAAATCGGCGGTTCCCAGCACGTATTGGAGAGGTTCGCCGTCGGCGCGTCTGGCAATTCTGTTTCGGAATTGCCGGACGACGTGCGGAGCCTTGCTGTCGGCCCGGGTCTGCTCCAGAATCCAGCGGGACTCGTTGAGTCCGTTGTCAATGCCGTTGCGGCGCAGTTGGTCTGCGCCTTCGGTCAGCAGTGCCTGTTCGGCGGAGGTCATGCCTTGATGGAGATTTTCGGTAGGAGCAGCCACGGCTGTTTGGAAGTCGGAGCCTGGTCTGAGGATGGGCGGATGTCCCCTTTCAGGGCCTCGAAGATGTTGCAGGAGAGCATGGCGTCCTTGATCCGCCCGACGATTTTGCCGTTCTCCACCAGGTAGCCCAGGGAAATGTTGGCGGATATGTCTCCGTTGGTGAGGTTGGACTGCCCCATCCCCAGCAGTTCCTTGAGGTAGATGCCCCGTTTCATGCCCTTGATGGTTTCCTTGTGGTTTTCCTCGCCTGGGGTAAGCAGGCAAGTGTATGGGGCGCAGTCTTTGTTGTGCGTGGTCTCCACACCTGCCATTGCGGCGGTGTCGTAGTCGTAGAGGAAACCGGTGGGCACGCCGTCCTTGACCAGGTATTTTCTTTCGGTCGGAAGGTCAACCTCATCGTAATTGCACGATTGTGTGTTATAGTCACGGTGCGGGTCATCCAGGAGGTTCAGGATGGGATTGAAGCACTGCTGCCCGACCTTGTTCTTCAGCGGGGAGGTGCCCTTGAGGACATTTCTTCCGCTTAGGCCCATGAGCAGGGGAACCAGAAATTGGCTGGCCATGCCCGGAGAGAGCAGAACGGGGTAGGTCCCTGAGGCGAGGGAGACGGTTTTCCGACCGTGGCGATAGGTGAATTCGAGGCTTTTCAGGATATCGGGCACGGAATACAGCCCATCCACCCGAACGCCTTGCCGTCCGCCGCTTCCGAAGAGCATGTCCGTGCCCTTGGTGAGTTGGAAGTCGCCTGACAAAGACCAGAGGGAAGCATGGAGGATGCGGCGTGCGCCAGCCGTGGTTAGCCGCAGTCCCTCTGTCACACTGACGCCGGCTCCTGCGCCGCAGACCAGTTTTGGTGAGATGGCGCGGAGGCCATCCATCAGTTCGCGGCAGTCCTTGAGCATTTTACGGGATGTCAGGCGTGAGATCGACGCGGAGTATGTTTTGGTCAGGCGTGGCGCTGGCCGGAATGGTGGAAGGCGGTCAAAGTGACTGACTGCGCCGTGTTCGGAGATGTCCAGGGCGGTCTGCACCAGTTTGGGCAGTTCTTCGGGGATGTTTCCGGTGACACTGCCCTGCCGCCCGTTTCGGATCAGGCTGATGGTGTAATGTTCCGCTTCGTTCTCTCCGAGGCCCTTCAGCCGGTTGTTTTCAAAG
>JAFRLP010000550.1 GCA_017431185.1 Victivallales bacterium
AGAAGCCATTGGCCATCGCTCTGCTGAAGGTGACGCAACGGCCACTGCCTTGGATGATTATCCTGCTGCTGACCTTCCTGATCTGGCTGAACTGGAGCAATCGTCCGCCTCCATCCGCGCCTTAGCACTGCGTCTGCTTTGTCTGCAAGGACACTGGAACAGCGCGCATATTCTGCGCGAATCGCTTCTGCAATCCGCCAATTCAGACGGATGCTGGGCTGAAGTGGACGGAGGCCCATCGGATGCCCTGGCCACCTGTCTGGTGCTGGAGGCATTGTGCTCCTTTGTCCTTACGGAAACGACATCGGCGGATTTGCAGCTGCCCGCCACTGGGGTGTTCCTGGAGCAGGGTGACAACCTGCTGACCGTGGAGGCCCTGGTCTTCAACGAGGGAGAGGCGGCCTCCGAAAATTGCCTGTTTACCCTGACTGCACTGGTCTCGGGGGAGTGGCTGCAACTGGACGGCGACGCTTTGCCCCGGCTGCTGCCTGGACGCTCGGCGCGCGCCACCTGCACCGCTGCACTGCCTGATTCAGCAACCGCGCTGCTCCTTCAAGTTGACCCGGATGGCCTGGTTGCCGACTCCGACCGAAGCAACAACTCCCTGTTGTTTCCCCTGCAACCGCAAAGCCAGCCATTTTGCGTCATCGGGCCAATATTGGTGGATGGCGCCGGCACGGACGGGCCACTGTTTCTGGGACCTGGAATGGGGGTGACGCTCTCCGCCACGTTGACCTTGTGCGGTATATCCTCAGAGGCCACGCTCGTCTGGACGGACAACGGCGAGGAGTTGGCACGGCATCCACTGAAGGATGCCACTGACGGATGCCAGGAGACGCGAATGACCTGGTTTCCCGCGCAGGGAACGCACCAGATTACCCTTCGCCTGGAAAGTGATGCGGGGACGCGGGCCGCCAGCCGGGACATCCGCGTCAGTTATGAGCCGGCGGTGGTTCGGACGTGGCGACATGACGGGTCAGGCGCAGGATTGAGTTCGCTGTTCGGCCCTCGTGACACGGTTGAAGTAGAGGCATTGACCTCGCTGGTTGGCTGCGAGGCCAGCGTGGTCATCCTGAGAGGGGATGTTTTGGTGGGTACGGCCGTAGGTGTGCCTGGATTCCCCACCCGCTTCCAGTGGAATACGGGAATCCAGACAGCCGGGACTTGCACGGCCGTGGCCACCTTTCGTCGTAACGGGGCATTCTGCGCCACCGCCACCTGCGATTTTCAGATACAGGCGCAAACGGAGATGGACAGTCTGACCATAGAGTGCCCTGCGCATCCCGAAACCTTTGTTCGTGAGCAGTGGCGCACCCCATTGCAGGTGAGTTGGCGTGCGATAACCAACCAGGAGGCCAGCCTGGAATTGGGCTGGAGCCTGCAAACCGCCAGCGGCATGGAACTGGCCTCGGCACGGATTCCCGTCTCCTGCGACTGGACTTCGGTGCATCAGGAACGCGCATTTGACGAACCTCTGGAGCACCGTTTCACCGAAGCGGGGACTTACGTCCTGAAGGCCTTTTTATCCTGCGACGGCGAAATTCTTACAGAGGCGGGGACTCCAATACTGGTCAAGGAACTGCCGATGGTCAGCCTGGTCAATGATGTCACACCCGACACGCTGGACAATTCCGCAGCCATGGTCACGACGCGCATCCGACTTGCCAGCGCAGGGGGCATCGGCTCAGGTCAGCCGGCAAGTTTCCGCGCGGCGCCCGTCATTGTACAGGACATAAACGGGGCGGTCGGGAAACTCCTGCTCACCGACATCCGCGACGCCATCGGGCGCACAATCGCGGACGGCGCACTGCTGTGTCTCATCCCGTATGGCACGCTGCAAGGGGAGAGTGACCTGGCTTCAGGCCGGGCTTCAGGCGCAGTGACACGGCTACGCATCACCGACGGGCGGGCCGAATGCCTCTGGCATCCCGCTGGGAACATCCTGCGCGACGGGGAGACCGTCACCCTGACAGCAAGGATACATCAGGATGCCAACGGCGTGCCAGGCACACGGCTTGGCGTCGTGGAAATCTATCTGGAGGGCAAACAGAATGAAGAGTAACCAGCCCAAAGCAATCCTTTTCCTCGGACTCCTGACGGCCTGCCTGATGGCCACGGCTTCGACAGCCTCCCTGCAACTCGCGCCATACGACTACCTGCCAGCGGGGCGGCTCATGGAACTATGGGCCTATCTGGACACAGAACGGAGCGACTTCCGAGGCTGCGCCACACGATGGCTGTTCACCCTTCCAGCCGGGGTCTCCCGCACCCCTTTGACCGCCCAGGAGACCTACGTTGCCCCCGAGATGGGCGGAACCCTCCAAAGCGGAACAGTGAAGGACGCCTGGAACATCAATGCCTGGCAGCGTTTCACGCTCATGGATGGGCTGGAGCAGGCGAACATCAGCGTGGAGGTGACCGTCACAGGTCTGGACGGGACAGAACTCAAGGCAACCCGAAACTACACGCTTCTGCGCGATTTCACCTTCGACACCCCGGAAAACCAGGAGCATTGGCGCACATTCGGCATCCTGTCCGGCCTGCACCGCCTGGCTGCGCGCCAGAAAGCCTGGGGGTCCTGGCCTGACGTCTGGTATTGGGGTGGCGAGGAGGACTTTGACCAGGAGTACCAGGATTGGGTGTGGCAACTGGACGATGTGCGCTATTTCCAACTGCACGGTCAACCCCAGGAGTTTGAAGAGAGCGAATGGGGCGGCTACGAAATCCCGATGCGCTACACCGAAGGGTACATCCCCTACGTCAACACAGCCTGTGCACTTTGGGCATTCGGCAACTGCGGATATGGCCTGGACAACACGAAGGGGAACCCGTTCATCCGCACCGTCCAGGCTGGAATCGGTTATTTGGTCTCCCGTGCCAGTCGCCTCCCGCTGACCAATCTGCAACAATACGGGCTGGACGAAAACCGCAACGGCCAAGGCGCACGTCTGGGGGACGAGGAGACCTATCGTGGCTATATCCAGCCCATAGCCATGGCCGCCCTGGTCGCCTCCGGTCTTCCCAACGCCATTGTCCAAGTGGATGGCGCGGACACCACGCTCCGAGAACTCATCCAGGACGCCTTTGACTATCAGGCCTGGATTCTGTTCGAGAAAGGGAAATCCGCCTGGCCATACGACTACGACAAGAACACGGGATTCGACTTGTCGATTGCGGGCTGGAACTTCATCGGGCTGGAGGCGTTGCGCAACTGGAACCTCACCATTCCACGTTCCGTGTGCGCCGAATGCTATCGCCTGCTCTGCCAAAACAACGAGGACGATTATGGATTCTTCTACTCGCCAACGGACAAGGGACGCACGGTGGCTCTCGCCAGCGGTGGTCTCGTGGGACTGGAAATGGTGTCGGCACACGACTGGCTGACCGACCCAGCCGAACTCTGCCCCGACCTGGAACGGAGGTCAGGGCGGCTTTACCTGGAGGCGCTCCGTGCCATCCCCGTCCTGATGGACGAAAAGCCTGACCATCTGGACAGCGGGTACTTTCTCTGGACACTGGCGCGTGGCCTACGCACAGCGGACATCCGTCATCTCTCCGTTCAGGGGCATCAGGTGGACTGGCGGCGGGCCAGCAAGGAGGACTATGGTATCTGGCATCGCGTCCTTGCCCTGCAAGGGAACACGGGGCTTTGGATGGTGCCCTACGATAAGTTCACCTACGGCTATCTCACCGATGACATGGAGACTGCCTTCATGGTCCTGGTATTGTCCGATGAAGTCGTTCGTCAGAACAACGTCATCTCCGGACTTCGGGTGGAGACCCGCATTCCAGGCGAGCTCGGGCAGTGCCTGGTCTCCCATGATTTTCAGGTGCTGAGGGAACTGGAAAACCATATTCTCCTTCTGGAATACACGCTTGACCAATGGGATATGCAGACGCCGCTGGACTTCTCCCTGACCTATCTTCTGCCCGAGGGAGAGGAACCCCGCATCGTGGTGCAAGAGGGGGTGGACGTCTCCTACGCCACTCCATCGGGACAGCGGGAGAGCCTTTCGGCTGGACAACTGGCCGTGCTTCGCGATGAAGGCTGCTGGGGCTTGGAATTGACAGCGCCACGCAACGGCACTCCAGGAGACTGCCTGCAACTCGCCGTCACACCAAGTTTGCCGCCAGGGCAGACCACCTGGCGTGTGGATGTGTCGAATGGGGCAGGCCAGGCGACCGTGGCCGCGGCGGATGCGGTGGAATGGTGCGCCATACGTGCCTTTCCGCCGGGCAATCTGGATTCCGTGAAGGCCTCCGTCCTTCCCCATGACAGACTAACCCAGCCGATTTCCGCCACCATCACCGAAAAGGATGAACTGCTTTGCCTGACTGGAATATCCGGAACACGGCTGGTGTTGGATGTTGAAGCGAAATCAGCCGGCCAACTCCTCATCTACGGCCTCACCGATGAACACTCCCTGACACTTACCGTCTCCGGCGGGGGACGCCAGGAGAATATCCTGCGGCAAAGGCTCTCCGCAACAGCCTTCCAGGAGTCTCCGATGACCTTCCCCGCAATCTGGGACACGACAGGCTGGCGTACAGGAGAGTATGTGGTGACCGCCGAACTGTTCCGGAAGGATGATGTCCTTTTGTCCCGCACGGCCTCCATCCGTCTGGTCCTGGCAGACGAACTGGCGCTGGACAACGACATCACCACTGACCGAAAAACATATCTGGTGTCTGACACGGTGACGGCATTCTCTTCGGTGAATCGCGAGAATGGCGAAGGGGTCATCGGCGGCGCAACCGTCACCATCCAACTTGACCGCGGGGGGGAGATTGTCTCCAGCCAGGAATGGCGAATCGCGTCCCTGTCGGAGGGAGACACCTGGTCACGTCAACTCCACCTCCTGCCTGCCCGGACAGGGCATTACACGCTTCTCCAGTTCGTCTGCGCCGACACAGGCGAAGAGGCAATCTCCACGACATCCTTTGAAGTGCTTGCCGAAATGGACAATCCAGCCATTCAAGGATACTTCCACCAAAGCGAACTGACCGTGCAAAAGCCGCAATCCCTGCAAGGTTCCTTCACAGTGGAGGACATTGGAACCGGCACAGGCGGCGGTCTTTCAGCCAGCGTGATCCTGGTTCCCCAGACACGGGGAGAGACGTCTGATTGGGCAGACCTGCATTTCACGATGGAAAGCCAAAATGAAAAAAAGGCCGCAGGGAGTTTCCTTCTGGAGAGCACCGCCAACATCCCTGCTGGAGATTACATGCTGGCATTGAACGGGGAGGCCACCAATGTCCCTGAAGCGCTCCTCGACCTGATGACCATACATCTGGAAGAGAAGCCGGACGAGCCGGAGAAACCGGACGCCCCGGAGAACCCGGACGAGCCGGAGAACCCGGACGAGCCGGAGAACCCGGACGGGCCGGAGAACCCGGACGGGCCGGAGAACCCGGACGAGCCGGAGAACCCGGACGGGCCGGAGAACCCGGACGGGCCGGAGAAACCGGACGAGC
>JAFRLP010000551.1 GCA_017431185.1 Victivallales bacterium
CGTAGCCTTCCCCACGGTGAAAATGGAGTATTTCGACGCCAGGCTCATTGACCTGATGGGGGCGGAGCGGGGGAGCCTAGGCGAAGGAGGGTTCCAGTTGACTCCGTTCCCCTGCTTCATTCGCGGAAGACGCGGCGACAATGCGCGTTTCATGGAGTCGCTGAAGGACGCGCAGATTGACGGTGCGCCGCAACTGCCTTGCCTGATTGCGGGCGCCTTGACGAATGCCTCCAGTGTCTGCTTCACTTTCCAGAACGACCGGGCAAAAGCGGTTGAGGGGGATTTCATGGTCGGCCAGGAGAGCCATCGGCTCAACGTCCCTCCCCATGGGACTCAGGCCGTCAACGTGAAATTGCCGGAGGCGCTGGTGGCCGGCAAGGTGAATTCCATCGTGCTTGACTGGGTTTTCAAGTGCGAAGGCAAGGCCTACAATGGGCAGTTCCATGAGACGGCGATTGCGGTTCCGCACTTTGACGGAGGCTGGGACAAGGTTCCGTCCATGAAATTGCCATGTTTCAAGCAGACGTCCGTTCAGGAGAAACGGGGATATCCAGGCGACTTTGACGCCAGCATCCAGGTCGGCTGGACAGATGACGCGCTTTGTCTGCGCGTGGAGGTAATCGACGACCTGCTGACGGCGGGGGACGGCCCTGGCCTCCGCTGGAATTACGACGTCTGCCAGATTTTCATGGACACGCGCTGTTCAGCCAGGCAAAGCGGGCTGAACTCCTTTGACGACGATGACTATCAGTATGACGTCATGCCCAGAAAGGACGGAGGCGGATGCGACGTCTGGCGCTCCCTCTCCCCGTTTGTCCAATACACGTTGGGCACGGCGGCCCCGAAGGACTCTCAACTGGCCCCGGAAATCCCCGCGAAGTTCACGCGGACGGAGAATGGCTACGTGTACGAGGTGGCGATTCCCAAGGCGTATGTCCTGCCAATCAGGCTGACGCCTGGCTGGAACTTTGCCCTTGGCGTTTATGTCGCGGACAGGGACACGGCAAAGGGAATCAAGCAGTCCCGGTTCCTTGGAGTGACCCCCGACGGGGGGTGCTGGAACAGGCCGCTGAACTGGCCTGTCGCCGTCTTGATATCGGATTGACAACAGGAGTGCATCATGAAAATCGGTTTTGCAGTTGGAGACATAACCCCCGAGGCAGGGCTTTTCCTGACGGGGTACGGCAATCCCGAGCGCATCGCGACGGGCGTACACTCCCCGCTTTGCGCGTCGGCGATGGTGATGGGCGACGGGAGCCGCCTGGCCGCCGTGGTTGCCCTGGACTGGTGTACTTTTGACGATGGGATGGCCTGGGATATCCGAAAAGGCGTCGAGGCGGTCTCCGGAATCAAGGCGGAGGACATCATCCTCTGCTGCACGCACACCCATTCCGCGCCGCATACCCGCAAGGCGGCCATGGCGGGGCGCTCCGCCTGCGACCCTGAGCAGAAGGGCATCACATACGCATACGACTCCTGCAAGGTCATCGCGGAGGCCGTCAATGAGGCGAAGAGCAGCATGCGCGAGTGCGCGGCGGGGTTTGGCAAAGTCAAAACGGAGACCGGCGTGTCCCGCAGGGGCACGGACAGAAACGGAAAGGTCTCTGGGTTCATCGAGGACCCGTATCAGATGCATGATGACAACATGACTGTCGTGCATTTCAAGGATGCTGAGGATGGAAAAGACCTGGGCATTCTCGTGCATTGCAGCGCGCATAACACCACCATGGGACAGAACCGCGAATACTCCAGCGACTGGTGCGGAGTCATGCGTGAAAGGGTGCGGGTGCGCTATGGCGTGCCGGTGGTCTTCGTCAATGGGGCTGTCGGCGACTCTGGGCCGCGCACGAACACCTGGCGCAACTACGCGCACATCTCCGGTTATTCGGCGGGTGGCGGGGACGGTGCCGCAGCCGCCTGCGAGGTCGGCTACCGTGCCGCGTCCGACGCCTTGCGCTGCCTGGAGGGGATATGGGATTTCCGCTCGGACTTGCCGTTTGCGGTGCGGCACAATGAGTTGCGTCTGCCGCAGGCCCTGCCGATGACCGAGGAGGAGGCGACCGGGATTGTGCGGGAGTACGAGTCGGCGAACCCCGTCATTCCGTCCGAGCCGGACAGGATGTACCAGGTCGCAAAAGCCACGCTTGCCGCGCTGAGGCGTCCGCCGGAGCCGGAGTTGGTCACGATGCAGACGCTCATCTCCTTCGGGCCGCTGGTGTTTCTTCCCTTCCCGTTTGAGATGTTCTCGATGTTCTCCCTGCGTCTGCGCAAATATTCGGGTTTCGAGTATCCGCTGCTGTGCAGCATTGCGAATGGATATTTCGGGTATCTGCCGGACAAGGCGGCCTTTGCCATGGGCGGATACGAGGTTGATTGGCTCTGCTTTGCCCGCAACTACGTGGTTGCGCGGAACGCCGGGGACATTGCCGTGACCCAAACGCTGGAGGCTCTTGAGAGGTAGTCGCAAAGGGGGCTTTTTGGCCGCCGCCGGCTGGAAAAACCATATTGTGCCATTATCTTAACAAGCATCAGCCGAGTACCTCACGTGGGGTGAGGTCAGGACTGCTTCATGGAGAGTTTGGCGTCATGGCAGATTTCTACAAAGACCTCAAGGAGATTGATCCCAGGATGGCCGCCCGTCCTGCGGACAGCGACGGCATAGCATGGCATCTTCCGTTTGAGCCGCCGATGCGGCTTTGCGGCTTTGCATGGTTTGACAGAGACCGCAAGTATGTGCGGCTGCCTCTGGACAGGCCATCCGAGGTCACGCAGTTCCCCGAAGGCGTGAGGACGATGGTCCCCGCCGGCAACTGCGGGGCCTTCACCCTTGCCGTCCACACGGCGGGCGGGCAAGTCCGTTTTCGCACGGACAGCGGGAAGTTCCAGCTCAGGGGGGAGCTGCTTGCCACAGGCGGCATGGACCACATGGCCTTCACAGGCAGTTCGGGCTTCGACATCTACCTCCAGTTCGGGGGCGTATGGAGATGCCTCGGGGTCACGCGCACAGACCACTCCAGGCTGGAGTTCTCCGCCAGCGTGGTCAGCGGCGTGAAGCGTGAGATGCACGAGGTCCTCATCAACATGCCGCTCTACAATGGGGTCACCTCCCTCTTCATCGGTCTTGACGACGATGCGAAACTTGAGGAGCCAGCCCCGTTCGCCGACTCCAGGCCCATCGTGTGGTACGGCACCTCCATACAGCATGGCGGCTGCGCGTGCCGCCCTGGCATGGTCTCCTCCAACATCGTTTCACGGATGCTGAACCGGGAGGTCATCAACCTCGGCTTCTCTGGCAGTGGGAAGGGCGAACCCGAGGTGGCGGAGATGCTGGCGGAAATCAGGAACCCAAGCATATACCTGGTTGACTACACCTGGAACGTCGATCCGAAGGCCCTTGAGGCCACGCTGCCGCGTTTCCTGGACATCCTGCGCCGTGCTCATCCGACCGTTCCCATCATGCTTTTCTCACCCACGCCCGGGAAGGACTATTTCCCCGAGATGCATCCCGATGCCCTGGACGCCAAGGCGAAGACCATGCGGGACGAGGCGGCCAGGCGCAGGGCGCAC
>JAFRLP010000552.1 GCA_017431185.1 Victivallales bacterium
GACCATGAAAAGGGTGGTGGGGGCGTGGCAGGAGAGGCACAATTCAAATCCACGGCCCGTGAAATGGCACTTTACTTGTGAAGACGCAAGGGTGAAACTCCTCTCGACATATCCGAAAATTTAAATGTTACATGATACTAGTGTCCCGTCCGATTAATTCGTAAGGATAGTCCGCAGATGTTTTCGAGCTGTTTTCGCACGAAGGCGACTGCGCATAGTTTCCTATGCAAGGAAGCCTTCGTGCGAAAAGAGTCGGAAAGAGCGCGGAATATTCCATCGAATTAATCGGACGGGACACTGGGAATTGCACCCATGGTTTCCGTTTGAAATCGGAAAAAAGGGACAGCCGCATTGCAGAACAGCCCGGTACGGCTTATATTTATGGATGGTGCGGCTAGCCGCATCCTAAGCCACACTGACCTGTGTCGAAGGGCTGTTCCGTCCATGAGTCCCATTGCCTTTTTCCTGATAGTCGCCTCCGCCTCCCTGCACGCCACCTGGAACCTGATGGCGAAGAAAAGCCACATGACCATCGCGTTCTACGCGGTCATCTGCACCACGGCCATGCTGATGTGGCTGAATGTCCAGTTCTGGACCCCCATCAAGGTCACGGCGTTGCCGCTCCGTTTCTTCCTGCTGACCTGCGGCAGCGCGTTCTGCGACGCCGTGCTCTACTCGTATGGTCTCAAGAAAACCTACGAGGCGATGGAGATGGCCACCGCCTACCCGATCATGCGGGCCACCCCCATCCTGCTGACCGCCTTCTTCACTGCCATGTTCGGGTTGGGAACTCCCGTGGGCTGGCTGGCCAGGCTGGGCTTTGTGGTGGTGTTCATCGGCGCACTGATGATGCCGCTGAACTCCCTGGCCGATTTCAGGCCGTCGCGCTATCTGACCTGGGGAATGGTCTATGTGCTGATTGCCGCCTGCGGCACGACCGGCTACACGATTTTCGACAGCGAGGCGCAGGCCGCGCTTCGGCGGTGCGTCCCCGAGGTCGCCAAGCCCATCACCAGCATCACGTACTACAACATTCGCGGGATGGTGCTTTCCACGACCCTGTGGCTGCTGGTCTTGTGCAATGCGAAGGAACGAGCCTCCGCCCTTGGCTTCTGGCGCGAGCGGAACTGGAGGCCGGTTCTGGCGGGGATTTGCGCCAGCCTGACATACGTTCTGGTTCTTCTCGCCATGAATTATGTCACGAATGTCTCATACGTGCAGGTCTTTCGGCAACTGGGGCTTCCGCTTGGCATGCTGGGAGGCATGGTTGTCCTGAAGGAAAAGGCCCCGCCCGTCAAATGGGCAGGGGTGGCGTTGATTGTGGTGGGATTGACCTTGACTGTGCTGAAAATCAAATCATGAATCTCCTGGCGTTTCTGCTGATTGTCGGCTCTGCGTTGTTTCATGCGACATGGAATCTGCTGGCCAAAAGGGGGCGCCTGACGGTCGCCTATTATGCCGTGATGGAATTGACCACGACCCTGTGCTGGTCCCATGTGCTGCTGTGGAGTCCCGTGCGGCTCTCCAAGATGCCCCCCCGATTGTACCTGTTTGTGCTGTGCAGCACATTGTGCGACGGAGTGGTGTATGTCTTTGGCCTCTCCCGCTCCTATCGCTACATGGAAATGGCCACGGCCTATCCGCTGATGCGGTCTCTGCCCATCCTGCTGACCGCCTTTGTCACCACGGTCGGCGGTCTTGGCACGGCCTTGGGACCCTGGACGCTGGTGGGCTTCCTGCTGGTCTTCTGCGGCGCCCTGCTGATGCCGCTGATGCGCTTTTCCGATTTCAACCCCAAGAACTATCTCTCCTGGAGCATGGGGTTTGTCCTGCTCACCGCCTTGGGAACCACCGGCTACACCATCTTCGACAGTTTCGCCGTCAAGGAGATGAGCAATGCCTCGCCTGGCGTGTCCAAGGTGATGATTTCCCTGACCTACGCGAGTCTGCGCTCCGCCGTGCAGGTGGGGTTGCTGTGGGCGCAGACCTTGAGCCTGCAATCCGAAAGGACTCGCCTGGCCCAGATTGTTTCCCAACGGGACTGGACAGCGCCTCTTGCGGGCGTCTGCTGCAGTCTGACATACGTGCTGGTGCTGGGCGCCATGACGCAGGTGACCAACGTCTCGTATGTGCAGGCCTTCCGTCAGTTGGGCCTTCCCTTCGGGATGCTGGCAGGGGTTCTCGTGCTGAAGGAAAAGGCCCCGCTGGTCAAATGGGTCGGCGTCTCGCTGATTGTTATCGGACTTGCGGTATCCGTGCTGTTCTAGTAGCGGCGGCGTCCCGCCGCCTGCCCGCGCCTTTTCGGCGCGGGCACCCAACTCCCTCAGACGGCGTGGCCCCATCACATTCTGAATTCCATACAGGTGTAACCTGGAACCAGGATTTTCCCGTTTCGGATTTTCTTGCCGGTCAGGGTATTTTTGTATTCATCACA
>JAFRLP010000553.1 GCA_017431185.1 Victivallales bacterium
AGTTGCGGACGGTCCAGCTGAGGTTTTCTGGGTAAATCCGCAACCGCAACTACCAAAATCCAAAACTGTACCCTATATGTTCGTACGCGCGGACGTCTGCGCCCGCCGTTGGAGCGGAAATATGGAAGATTGGCGCAGCGGATGCGGGACTGCCTGGTGGCCTCATGCCTCTTCCTGAACATGGTCGACGGCGGTGTCTTTAAATCTGAGTATTCTTGTAGTCTTTATTCAATCAGGATGAAACGTCTGGCGCCATAAATACAACTGCAATATGTTTGAGCAGAGAGTATTATGTTGTCTTTTAATTTTCCTGTCTGGCATCATGCTCTGTCGTAGAACATTCTGCGGCAAGGAGTTGAAATGCCAAAGACACAACATTCCCTCAGCGAACACGGCGTGGCCTTAATCCTCCGGGTGGCCCGCGTCTTCGTCGAGGAAGGCAACCTGGCACAGAGCGACTATTACACTATTGCAGAGCAACTTAAGCATCTTGCCAAGACTGGCACCCCAAAGCCAGCCATAACCCCGAGGCTGCTCTCAAGCGCAGAAGTCGCTGATTTACTTGGACTTGGAATATCGAACTTCAAGAAGATAGAACATACGCTGCCCTTCAAACGCCGGATGGTCAGCGGCAGTGTAAAGTTCTGCAATATTGAAGTCTATAATTACATTGTGGGCACAGCCCGTGCGACAGATGAAATTGAGCTTGCATTTGACAAGCTCAGTTAGGCGAATGCCTAATCGCTATTTCAAATGTTTCTCTTCATCCCCCTCTGCATCCCGCACTCTGCATGTTTGGTGCGGCGAAAAACGCAGGCCCTCCGGCGTGGCTGCCGGAGGGTCTGCGGGCAGAGGGTTATAACCCCATCGACTTCAGCCGTTGCGACATGCCGCCAGCCGGCATCACATCGAAATATCCCACTTCCTTCTCCAAGGTCAGGTCGGCGAGACGGCGGACACGGCTCACGGCGACATAGAACTGGCCGGGTTCCCAGCAGCCCTTCCCGATGTCGATATGCACGCGGTCCAAGGTCATGCCCTGCGCCTTGTGGATGGTGGTGGCGTAGCCGACGGCCAGCGGGAACTGCCAGGCCGACGCGACATGTTGGATTTCCAGCTTCCCGTTCTCATCAAGGCCATAGGATAGGACCGGCCATTCCTCCCGTTGGAACAGCGCCGTCTGCTGGTTATATTGGAGCCGCACGGAAACGGCATCGTCAGTCCAGGCTTCTACCACGCCCCTGTCGCCATTTACGCAACTTCCCGCCTGGTTGCGAAGCACCATTACCTCACAGCCTTCTTTCAGGGTAATCTCTTCGTCGCACGGGAGGTCGTGCAACTCCTTCCCCATCTGCCCTGAATAAGGAGCAAACCTTCGAAGGTGAGCCTTGAATGTTACTGCCTGCCCGGGGAGAGCCTGAAGCTTTGCCTGATTGATGGCACGGACTTCAGCACGGCGGCAGCACAATACTGGGATGCCTTCCTCGCGCGGTCTGATTTGCCGATTCAGGCGGGCGATGGCTTCCATGATTTCCGGGCGGTCTTCTCGGATGACATCCAGTATCGTGAGGAAATCAGGGTCGTCGGCTTGCCGCATTGGCCTGGTCAAGGCAATTTTCCGAAAACCGGCCTTCCGCCACGACTCGGTCTCGAAGGCGAATATGCCACCGTATGTCTGGCGCAGTGATTCACCGAGCAACTGGTCTTCGACTACGGGCGGGAGCTGATGGAAGTCGCCGCACACCGTGACGGGAATGCCCCCGAATGGCAGGTCCTGTTGTTTGGCAATCCGCAGACGGCGGTCCATCTCGGAGAACACGTCGCTTCGGACCATGGAGATTTCATCGATAATGAGCATGTCGCACGCACGGAGCCGCCATAGGCATTCCTGCGAGGGCGATGCCTCCGTAGCCATCAAGGGTTCGCAGGGCAGTTCGAAGAAGGAGTGTATCGTCGGGCATTTCAGCGCCCTGGCCACTATTCCCGTCGGGGCGACAAAAATCGTGCCGCCATCGTAGCCGTGTTCTTCACGGATCCTTTTCAGGAGATAACTCTTGCCTGTTCCAGGCCTCCCGGTCAGGAATGTGTTATTGGCTGCGCCTATATAGCAATAGGCCGCCTGCTGTTCGGATGTTAGATCAAAGGATTGCATGGTTCCTCCTACCGTATTTCTGATGACGTGAACGAGCGGACACCGGGCATGAGGTCGCGGCTGTAGTTTTTGGCCAGGTATGACATCCGGCGAAAGAGTTCGGCGACCTGTTCGGGACGGCTGCCATCTACAAGGAAGCCGTAGGCGGGCGAGCCGTTGCCATTCCAGTTATCGACAATCTGGACGGGGACTTCGGCGAGCGCGCCTGTCCAGCCGAACCAGCGCTCCAGGGCCAGTCGCCAGCATTCCCGGACCGCCTGGTAGTCCACGAAATGCCACCATCCGCCGCCAATCATGAAAATGCAATGATGATGCAGTCGCCCAGTGCGAGGGGCCAACTCACGTACCTGGAGGAAATCCACCGTAAGATTGAATCGTTCGCGGAGGCGACGGGCATAGCGCATGGTGAAATCCTGAATAATGCTGTTGTCGATTCCAGCGGTGTCTATCTCCGCCGGGTAAGCCAAAGTCAGGCCGAAGGCAAGAATTTTGCCGTCACGGCTCCGGTTCAATGCGTGTCGAATCAGTGCGTCAATGCGCTGTAGGGTGGCCAGGTCAAAGCCAGCGGCGGCCTTGTCCGCGTAGTCTTGCTGGGGCTGGAAGAGCGGCTGCCCGCGAAACTCCGTCCCCCCAAAGGTAGTTTTTTTCATGGTAATCTCCTGTAAGTTAAAGGATTGCCGGACCGTCCGGCACTGAATGACAGGAGCCCATTTTAAAACAAAAATAACACCTAACTCTACGAGATTTCACGCCGCAAAAGAGACGCCCCCCCCCATACAACGGGGACTGTCCGTCGTTCCTATGCCATACTAATAATACTGCAATTGAAGAAGATAGACAATTAAAGAATGCAGACAAATGTGAAAGCCTCAAGAGGCCATTCACCCCAGCGCCATATTACCCTCTGCTGGGGCGTTTACTTGGCCTATGGACATTTACTTGTACTTGCATTTGCTCACAAACATCGTTCTCTGATGAGGTTGCGAGGATCGTTCTGGCTTGCCTTGCAGATGCTCCTGAAGTTGCTGCATGACCGTTGCTTTCGTCCCGTCTGAAAGCGTCAATGACTGGGAGACGGAAAAGCGCGGAGCATCCCTTATGAGTTCCACGACATCGAGTTTGCCACGCCCCCATCCTTCGTGCATGGCTTTTCCGTTTGCGATTTCAAGTCCTTTCTCTGCATACTCCTCTGATTTGTCGAGACTTGCATCCTTTTTCGTGAAGAGACAGAAGGCGTACTCTGGATTGTCGGAGTTTTCAGTCCGAACGGTAATGTATCTCGGTGTCTCTCCAGTCCTGCGCATGACGCTCTTGCAGAAGTCCGACTGAACCTTCTTATAGATGTCATTGGATTGCTTTGGGTTGTCGGAGAATTGCTTGGGTAATTGCAGCCTACAAAGATATGCCGCTGCTGTATCTCCATTTGATATTGTCTGATTCACAACGCGTTCCAGGGCTTTAGTCGTTTTGTCTTGAATTGTAGCATTTTGTTCTCTCATGCAAATCTCCTGATGTCTGAAAATACACTATTATATGAGGACGAAAACACAAAAATTGTCCCAAATAACTTTTTAATTTCAACAATAGGAGATTTACCTATGATTGTTCAAAACCTTAATTCAAGTCAAAATGGGGAAGATGTTATCGTGTGGATACCGTTTATCGTGAAAATGAAGCATCTCCAGTCGCCTCTGATGACTTCCATGAATCCGTCACAGCCTATATCGGTTCAGTCAATCCAGCAAGCAGAACCTCCCGCGCCTCTGCCACCTTCTCCTGCCGCCACCCAGAGTAAAGGTCAGAGGCCGCGCACTGGCATGGCATCCACCAAACAGAAGGACTACATCCTCAATCTCGCCAAAAGCCTGAACATGACCGAATCCGAAATCTGCCAAGTATCCGGCGTCAAGTCCATAGAGCAGATGACGAATGCCCAGGCAAACGACTTCATAACCAAATACAAGGATGCCCAGCCGCAATTCTGACCATTCCTATATGATGCTCTTCCAGGCCTCTTTTCAGACGACAAGACGGCTTCATCGTGGCAGGCAGGACGGCGTGGTTCAATGACAAAGAATCCGTGAAAATTCAATGTGCCAAAATCAAGTAGGATAATCGCGTGAAGAAAGGTTGTGTCTGTAGAAATAATCGGCATTTGAACCCGGCATCGCACTGCAATCCAGGCAGTATTTCCATCATATTCAGACGGCGTGTCAATTGCTGTCCTGCCTCGTCCTGTCAGCGGGACGAGGCAGGTGACCATTTATGGCCAATTCTGCCTACCGCTGGTGCTTCATTTGGATTCATTCTCCATCCGCTTTCCATGTCGCTGTCCGTCCCCGCATTCTCCACGATTCCACTTGATTGTCACCCGGAGGCCCCAGAATTGAATTTCAATTAGGTGCCTTGTGGGAATATGGCATTTTGAAAAAGATGGGTTAAATGTGGGAATTTGAACATTTTGTGTTTACAAATCGCTTTTTAGGAGGTATATTATAGCATCAAACTTTTTTGTCACGATGCTGCCCCAGCAGTTTTTTTGCAGATTCTTACCGAAGGAGGTAATCATCCCTAAAACATAAAATACTTTTTGAAATAGTGCCTGATTTTAATTCAGGCAAAGTGTCTTGCGTAAGAACCAAATCTACCACCTTTGTCATTACTCATACAAAACGCAATTTGGACACGCTCCTGTTTGGGCGTTGTCTTGTTGTGCTTTGTATGACGGTGTGGTAGCCGTGGTTCTTGCATAACGGTCAACGCCCTTTTTTTACCCATAACAGGAGAATGGAAATGTCAGAAGAAACCCCAAATTCCCAAGAACCAACCAACAAAGCCAATGACAAGATTCAAGCAGCCAAGGAGAACGCCAAGAAGGTCGCCAGTGCAATCATGAGCAAGGTAGATGACCTTTACAACAAGCTGCCATTGGACAAGATTAACGAGAAACTTGCAAAAATGCCAGGGAAATTTGATGCTAAGTCTCGTGGGTTTAAGGTGGGAGTGACAATTGTTGCAATATTGTTTATTTTGTTTGGTTTGAGAATTGCTTTTAAAAAGAATCCCAAGGCAACAGAATTACAGTCTGTTACAAATGTTCCCCCAAATGGGATTGTTGTAAATAGAACGGTGTCACCTGAAACGAAACAGGAAGTAGTCAATACCTTCAATATGATGCAGGAGCAAATGAGGCAAGCGCAGGCGCAACTTGACAAATCACAGGAGGAATTAGAACAATCGCTTAAGAAGGCTGAAGAGGAGCGAGTACAGGCAAATGAAAGAATGAAACGGAAGGCGGCAGAAGAAAGGGCACGATTCGAGGCTCGATTAGCAGCGGAAGAGGCTGCCGCTGCTGCAAAGCAAAAGGCCGAACAAGAAAGGAAAGAGCAGGAGAGGCAGATTGAATTGGCCAGGCAAGCTGAGGAAAGAAAAGCTCGAGAAGCAAGAGAAGCAGCAGAAGAGGCGGCCCGAATAGAACAAAGACAAGCCACAAGAAAGGCATTTCTTGCGCAACTTCAGACTCATGCAACACAAAATCCGTATGAGGTGACAGCGGAAGCAGATACAAACTATACTTGTAAATTGTCTTCTGTGAAACCGTATCATAGTCAAATTATCAAACTGGTGGAAACTCCTTTGGAGTTTGTTTTGAAGTTTCTAAATGATAATTTGATTGATGCTGAAGATGATAAGGAAATTTTTTGTTTGCAAGATGATGGCATCTTCATGAGGCAGGATAGAAGAAAAGGTGAACAACAACCCTTTAATGGATTCTTTTTGTTAGGGGATGAAGTCCTTACGAGTGAAAAGCTGAACATCTACGGTCCTTCCTTGTTTCAGTTGAAGGATGGGGTTATCGAAGGGGTGAAGGTCAATTTTGATCACTCTATGAAACGAATTGCCTCAATCGCCTATTATGAAAATGGGAAATGCCTGGCAAAAGAAGTCTTTAATCAGAGGGGATTGCGTGAAAGCACAAATCTCATCTTTGAGGGAGAAAATGAAAAATACGAGGTCACATACAAGTATGTCAGGGGAAAGCCTGAAATAGAGGAGGCAAAGGGTGAACGCAAAGATGAATTTTCATATTCGATTCATGGCACAGGTGAAACTATCATTTATCCAAACAAGAAAATTCATTATAGCTATAAAAACGGTTTGATACAGTCCGCAACAGAAGAATACATTGCCACTATCAATAATCACCAGTATAAAAAACTTGATGAATACAGCTATGATAATAACGGCATACTTGAGGGGTTTTATGATATTGTGTATGTAAACGGAATGAATGAGAGTTTCACAAAAATTTCCTATTATCCAAATGGCAACATGAAAACGAGAATGACCCATAACAAATTAGAAGGTTTTTATGAAGATGGAAATTTGGCCTATGTGCGGGAACCACAAATTTCGACAAGCTATTATCCAAACGGGAAAATCAAATCGGAGGTAGGAGAACTGCAAGCAAAGCCCTTTTTCAAATACTATGATGAACAGGGCGTTCTTATTTTCTTCGAGGACGACAATGGTTTCAAATATGAGCATGAAGGTGTAAAATATGAAGGAGTAGGTGGTGGTGAGTACGATGCCACAAAATACTATGAAAATGGCATTCTCTTGTTCGATGGAAATGGTCGAGATAGTGCCTCTTATCGTGGCAAATTTTATTATAAAAATGGCTCAATCGCAAGAGATGGCGATAATCTTTTCGATGAAAACGGCAATCCCTCAAAAGGTCTGAAAATGCTTTCATCCCCCCAACGCTATTCCAATGGGATCAAGGATAGAATGAACAAGATTGCCATGATTATCACCAAATGGCATCAGGACTCCCCAAAACCAATAGCATTGGGATTGAAGAATTATCTTGATCCAAACAAATTATAAAGAAAAAAGACTGGCTTGGATTTTCACAAACTCCAAGCCAGACTTTTTTCATCGACGAACGATTCCTATTGTGCTGATGACGGAATCGTCCTTGCCCGAGTTGCTGCTGTCATCGCTGGATGGTGCCACCCAGTCGAGCACGGTGCCACCCGCCTCAGCGTAGAACGGCGTGACGAGGAAGTTGCCGTTGCCTTCGCGGGTCACGATGTAGTCTCTGACCTTGAATGACTTGCCTGTATGGATGTCCACGCGTTCCTCGTCCAGCGCTGGAACATCGAAGAACGGATAGAGGGTTTCAAGCACCTTCTGCCTGTCCTCA
>JAFRLP010000554.1 GCA_017431185.1 Victivallales bacterium
CATGGCCGCGTCCAGGATCGCGTCGGAAATCTGGTCGCAGACCTTGTCGGGGTGTCCTTCGGAGACGGCCTCCGAAGTGAACATATAGCGGTTTTGAATCAGAGTCATAATGCTCTCCAGTGTGTTGAATTGACATTGACGGTCATCCGCCCAATGGGGTGGGAGGCCTTGGTACTCCCGGAACGCCGATTGTTCCAATCGGCAATGCCGTTAATATAACGCAGGGGCGGCGGCTTTTCCCCGGCCCGGGGGATTTCCATGCCGCCTCGCAACCGTCATGAAAAGGCCATGCCGATATCGGTATTACGGAACCAATATTGAAAAACTTTCACTTGATGACGGATGTCGTGACAATATTTTGATAGCCTCGGAACCAATCCATCGTGCGGATTGGCCCCGAAGCCGAGCAAATAAACTAGAACTTATAGGTAAAGGCGGCGGAGAGAATTTGGCAGCGGGTGTCGAACTCGCCACGATTTGTGATGTTGTGGTTTTTGGCGACCGTGCTGCCCAGCTTGGACTTGTCGAAATAAACGTACGCATAGCTCAAATCAAAGCCCCAGCGTTCGGTCTGATAGCCGACACCCAGCGAGAAGAGCTGCTTGTCGGAGTCCGGCATCTCCGGAGAGGTCGAACGGGAGTTCGAGGGGGAATGGTCATACATGTAGCCGGCACGCAGCACCCAGTTGTCCGTGAGCTGGTACTCCACGCCAAAACGGTATGACCAGACGTCATGCCAGCGGCGGTCGTTCTTCGACGTTCCCTTCTGGTTGGTGCCAGGGCGCTTGTCAAACTCAATGTTCAGCGCCTTGTAGGAGGACCACTCGGTCCAGACCGCGTCGAACATGAAACGCCACTTTTCAAAGGAGTGATTTTCCACGCCGAGGGCGAGATAGGCGGGCATGTCAATCCGGGCCTGGACATCCGTCGGCTGGAATTTCAGCATGCCGTTGAGATAGCTGCGGTAGCGGTATTCCGCATCGCCCTTGACGGTCATCTTGACGCGGCTCTGGTAATGCGCGCCGAAGGACCACGACTCGGTCGGCTGGTAGAAGATGGAGGCGAAGGCGCCCACGCCCTCGTCGTCCGCCCGCATGTAGAGCTTGTTCATTCCCTGGCCGTATGCACGCAAGTCAATGTACGAGGCAAGACGGGCCACGCCAATGGTGGCGTTGACGCCGGCCGCCAGCGACAGCTCGTCCGACACACGATACGCGACGCTGGGGCTGATATAGCAGACACGGATGCTGGTATAGGTCGCCAGGGTGTTCAGCGAGAAGTCATGGGGCCACTGGGTGATCATGCCGTAGGGGGCGTTCACCGATAGATTCAGGCGCCAGTCGTCGTGGATTGGAACCACCCCATAGAAGAACCCGGTGAACCGGCACTGCTCGTCCATCCATTCGGTTCGGTCGGCGCCGCCCCGGTAGCCGGATTCCAGCTTGATGGCCGTTCCGCCAAAGGTGGCGGTTGGGACGGTGATGGTCGTCGTGGCGGCAGGGTTGTACCAGGCGCTGGAAGCATGGCCGGAACGTGCGACACCGGCACCGCCAACACCCAGGACATCGGTGGAGCTTTCAGAGTAAATCTGGAAGCCGCCGGCGAAAACCGCAGAGCAGCAGGCAAGCAACAACAGAAGTGAAGTCAGGCGACGAGTCATAGCTGAAGGGGGTAGAAGGGAAGGGAGGATGGGTTGCACGAAAAATCGAAGAAAGCAATTCAAGCAAAATCAGATGACTTCAAAATGACAATTCTATACTATAATGGAACAAGTTCAACTTTCAAGACACTTTTGCAAAATGTGTCATCAATGTCTTGATTCGCCGCATGGATGGCTAACCCTATCAGCTTCCCATGGGTCTTGTCAGAACGTGCTTTCCTGCTGGAACGGCTTGCAGAAATGCTAAAATATGTTATAATATTACTGTTTTGCGAAAAGTGTTCTCCGTTTTTTCGGATGGCTGTTTTTCCCAATTGCGAAACGATTGTCCAACGCTGACTGGCGGCGTGCTTGTTTCTTGTCCATCCAACTTCTTTTTAAAGAGGAACTTGAATGCCAGCTGAGTCCCTGTCGTTTTATTGTCGAGGGACAGCGGTAGCTTTGTTTTATTTTCAATAATTTTATTTTCAATAAACTGTCAACTTTCTTCAGGTGTTGTTTTTGAATTTCTATTTCGCCGGTTGATTTCAATTCAAGGAATTGCCTTTAGAACTTCCCCAATTTGACGCATCGCTTCTGGACTTGTCCGACAACGCACAGGTTTGTCCAGTCTATACGATGCCGTTGCATGAATTCCGTCTGGAGGAATTCTGCCGGGAGAATCAGATTGCCTGTTATTTGCCGTTGAAGAAAGTCTGGAAGACGTTGAGCCAGACGCATAACGGGAAGCGCTACCGTTATCCGCGGGAAGTGCTGCGCCCGATGTTTCCCTCGTATGTCTTCGCGAAGCTGGATGCGGACAAGCGCGCGCTTCTGTTTCATTCGAATTCTGTGACTCGTATCATCGGAGTGGACGACCAGGCTCATCTCCTGGAGGAACTCACGACCGTCCGCAAGCTGGAACAGCTGGGGCTTGCCCAGGAATTGGAGTTCAACAGCACCATCAAGGAAGGCGACAAGTTCTTCATCGAGTCCGGGCCTCTCCAGGGCACCTACGGATGGCTGAAGAAGAAGGGCAGGCATTTCGTCTGGAGCGTGGAAATCGAGTGCGTGGGCACGATTGTCAAGGCCACGATCGACCCCCTCGAGTATAAAATGCGCAAGGCGTGAAAAGCGGCTTCTTGGTTTACGGTTATAAACGTAAACATTTGTTTTTCTATGGCGGCATATAATAATTTCTACAATCGCTATGTTAAGCGAGTAATAGGTTTTTTCCTGGCGGTTATTCTGCTGGTTTTTGCTCTGCCCATTTTTCTCATCATTGGCATCGCAATTTGCCTCGAGGATGGATTTCCAGTTTTCTATCGTCCTCTGCGAGGGGGGTACCGTAACAAACCATTCAGAATATTCAAGTTCCGTACGATGGTCAAAAATGCGGATCAGATTGGTGGTGGCACGACAGCCATGCACGATCCTCGGATTACCCGTGTAGGTGCTTTTCTAAGAAAGACCAAGTTAGATGAAACAGCGAATCTCCTGAACATCTTCGTGGGAACCATGAGTTTCATTGGTCCGCGTCCTGAACTTCTTCAATATACGGATCAATACGAGGGAGTGGAAAAGGAAATCCTGGAGGTCCGTCCTGGAGTGACGGATTTCAGTTCGATAGAATTTATCAACCTAGATGAAATCGTGGGTGCTGGAAATGCAGATGAAATGTATGAAAAATATGTGCTGAAGCGCAAAAATGAATTACGCGTGAAGTATGCAGAAAGCGTAAGTTTTACAACAGATGCGGGAATTTTCTTCAAAACAATCGGTAAAGTCCTGGCAAAGAGTTTTGAATTCATTTTTCGTCACAAGCATCGTTAAAACTGTTTAGTTATGGAATATATCACGCTGAAGAATTCTGATCTCCTGGTTTCCCGCCTTTGCATAGGGGGCTGTCCGATGGGCGGGTATGGCTGGGGAGAGGTCCTGGAGCAGGAACTGATTGAAGCCGTCCATACTGCGCTGGAGCATGGGGTGACTTTCTTTGATACTGCCGATACGTATGGGCTGGGCCAAAGCGAAATCACCCTGGGGAAGGCATTGGGCAAACATCGCGCCGAAGTAGTCATAGCAGATAAATTCGGAGTAAAAGTCGGTCCCAATGGAACAACCTACGACAATTCTCCCGAATATCTCCAGCAGGCGCTTGATGCCAGCCTAAAGCGACTTGGCACGGATTATATTGACCTATATCAAGTTCATTATCGGGATGGTGTTACACCGTTGGAAATCGTGGCTGACACCATGGAGGGCCTTAGAAAAGCCGGTAAAATCCGCTATTTCGGCTTGTCGAATCTTCATTCACAGGATTTCGCGGAATTGGGAGCGCTCAAAGGGGAATTCGTCAGTGTGCAGGATGAATACAGCCTTGCCTGCCGTAAAAACGAAGACGACCTAAACATTCTTCGTGATGATTTCGATTTGACTCCACTGACCTGGGGAAGTCTCGGCCAGGGCATACTGACCGGCAAATATAACAATTCGACCACTTTCGCGGCTAATGATCGTCGCAGCCGTGACATTTATGTGAATTTCCATGGCGAGAAAATGCAGAAGAACTTGGAGATTGTCGAAGCGATGAAACCCATTGCCGCCGCGCACGGCAAACCGCTCAGCGCAGTGGCAATTCGTTTTATTCTGGACCATCTGAAGGACTCCGTTGTTCTGGTAGGTGCCAAACGACCAGCACAGGTTCTTGGCAATATCGAAGGATGTGACTGGCAACTGAGTCCCGAAGAACAGACAAGGCTTGATCAAGTATCTGCATAGATATGGACAAACACTACTGGAAGGAAATCGATGTCCTGTATGTGCTTGGCATCTTGCTGGTCATCCTTGGACATTCCCATTCCAGTGACTGGAGTACCTTTGATGGGACACCACTGGTCTCGCTAATCCATTTTATCTATCTTTTCCACATGGCGATGTTCTTCTGCATCGCCGGTTTTCTGTTTCAAAACTCTGATTCGCTGACTCGAAAAGGCTACCCTCATTGGCTAAAGGAAAAAGCACTGCGATTGCTGATTCCATATCTACTCTGGTCACTCCTGGCTCTGTTCCCAAAGTACTATTTTGAACATCATAACCTAAATGGATTGACAATCGACTATGTCTTGACATCGCTGTTTTGTCCTCGTCAGAACATCTGGGGACATTTCTGGTTTCTGCCAGTTTTATTCCTGACATACGCGCTGTTCGGCTGCTGGAAATATGCGAACGGAGGTCGTCCCCCGCATGCATGGCAAACCACTCTCCTTCTTCTTTTATGTGTGGGATTCTATTTTTTGCCGTTGCACGCCACGCTTCTAGGACTGTCCGATTTGCGGATGGCGCTACTTTTTTTCCTGCTTGGGATACTCGGTTGTCAAGTTGTTTCTAGACAGGAAAAATGGATCAAACATTGTGTATGGTTTTTTGGCAGCTTGGTAATTTTGATGGTCGCATGGTTTCTTCGTGAAACAGCCCATGCCAGTCGAGCGCTTGGTCTTCCGGTTGCCATGCTGATGATACTTGCCTGGTGGTGCCTCGCCTCATACACGAAACCGTTGCCAGTTGTTACCTGGCTTAGCAAGAACAATTTCACGATTTATCTTTTCTCATGGATGTTTCAAGCGGCCATGATGGAGGTCTGCGCACATTTCCAATGTGGCTGGCTTCTTACTTCAGCTTGTATGTTCTTGGTCGGCTGGCTTGGACCAGTTGTCTTGATTCTGGTCTTTGACCGTTTGCCAATAAAAAACTGTCGGTTTGCACGATTGGCATTTGGCTTCCGATAAACAATCTTTCCCTTTATGCGCAGTGAACAACTAGCTTGACTTATCCGCCGTCATGCGGTGGAGATGACGCATCTTTCCGGTGGTAGCCACATCGGTGCAATTCTGTCCGTGGCAGACATTGTTGCGGTGCTATTTACCGAAATAATGCATTTCCGTGCCCCTGAACCCAAATGGTCGGGACGAGACCGCTTTATCCTCTCTAAAGGACATGCGGGAGCGGCGATTTATGCCGCGTTGGCAGAGTGTGGCTTTTTCCCGACAGAAGAACTGAAAACGCACTACCAGAATGGCAGTCGCCTCTCCGGACACGTCTCGCATCATCTTCCCGGCGTGGATTTTTCTACTGGGGCACTTGGGCATGGCCTCTCGGCTGGCACAGGAATGGCGTTGGCTGCCAAGATGGATGGCAAACTAGACCACCGTGTTTTCGTTGTTTTAGGTGACGGCGAATGCAACGAGGGTTCGGTTTGGGAAGCAGCCTTATTTGCGAGGCATTTCGGATTAGGAAATCTTGTGGCAATCATTGACCACAACCATATGCA
>JAFRLP010000555.1 GCA_017431185.1 Victivallales bacterium
AGGGAGGTGGTATAGGTTCGTCGCTGCAGCAGCAACGGAAGTGTGCGCTTATGTTGAAGGAGCAGTTTTTGGGCCTCGTCTGCGGCGCTGTTCCAGGTGATGATGGCCTGGGGAGGCTGGGAACGGGCGTACCAGGTGTCGAGGCACTGTGCCAGGTCTTGGAGCGGGTGGTCATTGCGTATTCCCCCGACCTGGTAGCGGTGACGTCGCGGCACGCCCAATTCGTCCATCAGTTTTTTCCAGGTGTTTCGGGAGGTGTCGGAATGCGTGCTGTAACTGGGGCGGTCGTACAGGGCGAGCCGTCGATAACCGCATTGCAGGAGTTTTTCCACGACTTGCCGCAGGGCGGGCTGATGGTCGAAATCGACCCAGGAGACGGGGATGCGCTCGGGCAGTCGGTTGGCGCAGACAAAGGGGATGCCCGCCATCCGCAGGGTGCTGACCAGCGGCATCCGGATGGTGCTATAGACGAAGATGTACCCGTCCAGCGGTGTGTCCCGCCAGAAATCCTCGTTGTCAAAGAGTTCGGGGGCCGGCATGTTGGCAAAGAACGGTCGGTATCCTGACTCCTCGACCAGGGTCTGGAGCGTGCTGAGCAGCGGGTCGCTGGCCACCCCCTGATGGCGCAGGTTGGCGTAGATTCCGATGATGCCGCTATGCCGCCGTGGCTGGCGGCTGTAGTTGATGAGGCTGCCGCGTGAGCCTTCGGGAAGGATCAGGCGGCTTTGACGCAACGGGGCGAGCGCCTTTTGCATCGTTCTGCTGGAGACCTGGTATGCGGCAGCCAATTCACGCACCGTGGGCAGTTTGTCGCGCCAACGGCGGCTCCGTATCCCCGCCTCGATGTCCTGCGTGATTTGACTGTGCTTGCTGGTTTGCATGCCTTTCTGGGAAAATCATCTGTAACACAATTTTCCTCGTTCCTTTCGCATTAATTTAACCTGATTGTTGGAGGAATCAAGTGTAACACAAAATTTTCAGAATATTTTGTAATCTTTTTGTGGATAACGGTTTGTGAAGGGCGGAAAGAGGGGGTATATTGGTGGCGGCGGCGTCTCGCCGCCGTCAACACAACGCGGGAAACACGGTGTGTTTCATAGGAGGAAATTGCAGGAGATTGCGCAAATGAGTCATCAGCCCTTGGAGATGCTTCGGGCCTGCTGTCCGGGCATAGAGCCGTATCTGCGGGAGCCGCCAGGGCATCCCGAATACTGTTTCTATGGACTGGGCGACAGTCCGAACTGGAGCACGCAATGCACCGCAAAGGCGTTTGTCGCATACGGTGAACTGGCTGCCCATGGCGACGCCGGGTCGGGCAGACTGGCACTGCGTCTTTTGCGTTACCTGCTGGCGACACACAAAAGCGGTGAATTCCCTTGTGTGGATGGCCTTCACTGGGGCAATACCTGGATTTCCGCGCTCTCCCTGGAGCGCACGCTGTTTGTGGCCGATTCGCTGGAGACGCTTTTGACGGACGCTGACCGCGCCGCCATCCGCCGCGTCATCCTGAACGAGGCGGATTACCTGCTGACGCATCCCATTCTGGCGGACATTGACGCCTCGACAAACAGGAATCGTCCCGAGGCCAACATCTGGAACGGCGGGATGCTTCTGCGCGCCGCGCTGGAGTATCCCGATGCGCCTCGGGCCGCCGAATACCATGCCCGCGGGCTGGAGTCCTTTGTCAATGGCATCTGCCTGCCGGGCGATGCGGACAACCGGCTCCATGGCGCGAATTTCACGGAGAATTACGCCCTCAACCACCATTGCTACCTGAATGTGGGGTACATGGCCATCTGTCTGTCGGACATCGGCATCACCCATTTCATGTTCCGGGATGCGGGACGCGAGGCGCCCGCCGAGGTCTATCATCACGCGGCGGAACTCTGGCGCGTGCTCAAGTCCTTCATCTTTCCAGACGGACGGCTCTGCCGCGTCGGCGGTGACTCCCGCATCCGCTACGCCTACTGCCAGCTCTATCTGCCCCTCATTGCCGCATGGGCGGAGGATTACCTGGGCGACGCGGACGCGCCGGCCATCTATCAGGGTGCGCTGGAGTTGCTGGCCAAAGACCAGCGGGAGTCCGGCGGTCAGGCGTTCTTCAAGGCGCGCCTCTCCCGCCTGGAGCACGACAGTTACCAGTACTACTGCCGTCTGGAGAGCGACGCCTTCGCCATGCTGGCTTTCGCCGCCCACTACGAGGGGATGGTGCGCCACCGCCATCGCCCCCAGCCGCCATCGCCCACCGCCTGGACTGACGCCTTCCACGGGGCCGCCTTCCTGCGTTCGCCCCGCTGCATCCGCTCCTGGTGCGCCAAAGGGGCGGACGGGCCGCTCGCGCTCTGCCTGCCCGTCGGCTCCAGCGACCTTGGCGAATGGCTCCACAATCTGACAGGCGAGGTGGTGACGCCCGCCCCCAGCGTGGCACAGCCTGTACGGCAGGCCGTCACCATGCGGGAGGAGTGCTTTGTCGCCGCCAGCGAGAATGTCCGCGTCGCCTCGCCTTTTGCGGAGGGGGAGGAAATCAGCACCTTCCTGCGCCAGCAGTTCGCCGTCGCGGCCTTGCCGGACGGGGCGACCGTCCTGCTGCTGGAGTACACCACCGTTCTGCGGGAAATCACCTTTGACCGCATCACGGGGATTGACTGGAAAATCCCCAATGACCTGTTCAATGGCTATCGTCGGCGCTATCAGTCGGAGGGGCTGGATCGTATTCTGGAGTTTCCCGTTGGGCGTGACAGCGACCAAGGGTGGAGCATCGGCAATCCGTTGCATTTTCGGCACACCACTCTAGATAGCGGCGGCGCCCTGGTCACCGTCGATGACCGGGTTTCGCTGAGGCTTCTCTATGGCGCGGAGACCTTGCGCATTCGCCGTGACCAAGGGCGCAATGTCCTGGCCACCAGATGGATTCCGCCGCTGCCCTCGCTCTATGTGGATGTGGTCGGCTTTGAGGCAGCGCCGCGCCGGGCACGGGCGGGCGAGGTTCTTCTGGACACGGGGTGCGCCGTCAGCGCCTTGGGTTGGCGGGCCGCGCAGTCGCTTCAAGGCTCCCCGCTGACCATGCCTGGGCTTTGCCGGGGTGTGGAAATCCTGGCGGCGGACGGCAAGGCCTACCGTCTCACCGCCAACTTCGGCAAGGAGAGCGCCGCTGGCCTCGCGCCCGGCGCCGTGCTTCTGGAGGGGGCCGGCGTGCGTCTGGAGGCGTGAATGGCAGGTGACGTTCGGTTTCCCAAGGTCTGAAGCAATCCCTCTGCCAAACCCACCGCCCGTGCTTGCGGTTCTGGCCAGGTCTGGCAGTCCGCGCTCCGCGCATCCAAAATGGCACCAGTGAAATATCAATCAGTGAGATGTAGCGGCGGCGTCTCGCCGCCGTCAACACAACGCAGGAAACACGGTGTGTTTCATAGGAGGTGGGGAGAGGAAGGCTCTGCAGCTGCTGCATCGAACTCCAATGCTCCGAAACTCCACGCAGCGAAAGCAATTTGTTGCTTTCGCCACTGGGAGTTCTGGAGTTTGGGAGATAAGAGTGCGGTCTGAGGTAATCAGAATCTGTTTTTTGGGGGGAAGGGGAGGAAAAAACGCATTTGCGGACTACATTAAGGGCAATATGTGCCAGAGTGTTGCGAAATCGGAGAGAACACGTATGAAGGACTTGACCACCAGCATCTACCATTTCGAGAATCTGATCCGGGGGAATTTCCTCTATGTCGATAAGACGGAGTACGTCTGGCAACTGATACGCCCCGCCCAGGAGATGTATTTCCTGTCGCGCCCGCGCCGCTTCGGGAAGTCTCTGCTTGTCTCGACTCTGGAGGCCGTCTTCGAGGGGAAGAGGGAACTGTTCAAAGGCCTAGCCCTCCACGACAAGCCTTACGACTGGAAGAAGCATCCCGTCATCCACCTTGACCTGTCGAATTGCGGAGTCCAGACGCCTGGCGACCTTGGCAAGTACCTGACGAACCAGCTGGAGAACATCGCCGACCAGTTCAAATTGCAACTGCGCGGCGACCTGCTCGCCACCCGCTTCGAGAACCTCATCCTCGACGTCGCCAAACAGGGCGGCACTCCCGTCATTCTTCTGGACGAGTACGACAAGCCAATCCTGGGCAACATCGCCAACCCCCGCGTCGGCGAAATCCTCCAGGTCCTCAAGGAGTTCTACAGCAACATCAAGAAGACGGAGAGGTTTCTGCGGCTTGTCTTCATCACGGGCGTGAGCAAGTTCAGCCACGTCTCGCTCTTCTCGGACCTGAACAACCTGACGGACATCACCATGAACCCGAATTACGCGGGGATGCTGGGCTTCACGGCGGCGGAGGTGCGAGAGTGTTTTGCGGACAGGATTCCCGAGGCCGCCCAGGCAAACGGGGAGACGGGGGAGGGAGTGATGAAGAAACTGTTCGCCTGGTACGACGGCTACCGCTTCTCCGAGGCGGAAACCCACGTCTGCAATCCCGTCTCCATCACCAAATTCTTTGCCAATGCCTTCAGATTCTCCAACTTCTGGGACAGCACGGGCACACCCAGTTTCCTGCTGGAACTGATGAGGAAACAGTCATACGACCACGAGGCCGCGCTGAACGACTGGTACGACGAGAGCATCTTCTCCGCCTACGAACTGGACAGCCTGGACATCACGGGGCTGCTCTGGCAGACGGGCTATCTCACCATCAAGGAGATTCGGCAGGAAATCACTGGGATTCAGTATCGTCTGGACTTCCCTGACCAGGAGGTCAAGCAGACCTTCATGACCCGTCTTCTGGAATACTACGCCTCAGTGGAGAAGGGGCTCACCCTGTCTCTCATCGGGACTTTGATCCGGGCAATGCAAAATGACGACCTAGGCGGTTTTCTCACGTGCTTCCAGTCCGTCTTGGCTAATATCGACTACAAACTCCACATTCCCGATGAGAAATACTACCAGAGCATCTTCTACGTCGTGTTCAAACTCCTGGGCATCTGGATCGAGGCGGAGTCCTGCACGAACGAGGGGCGCATCGACGCCTACATCCGCACGGCGAGGGCGGTCTATGTCTTCGAGTTCAAGTTGAACAAGACCGCGAAGAGGGCGGTCGGGCAGATCATCGACAGGCGCTACTACGAGAGATTCCAGGGCAGCGGACTGCCCGTCCGCCTGATTGGCGTGAACTTCGACTCCTCCAAAGGGCGCATTGACGGGTGGAAGGAGAAGCCCGCCCCTGCCAAATGATTCCATCGGGGACAGGGAGGCGACCGTTCTGACGATGGCATTGGTTCTATTCCCAAGGCAAATATTTACAGCACGATTTCCGATTTGGTTTCATTGACAAAAATCGGTTTCCATCGTATAATATTTGTGCCTATTCCAAGCCTCCTGGCTGTTTCAATCCGAAAGGTGCAGACAAGCAGGGGGCGCAGAGTGGCATGGCCTACGAAGCGTTTTGCCTAGTGTCCCGTCCGATTTAATTCGATGGAATATTCCGCGCCCTTTCCGGCTCTTTTCGCATGAAGGCTTCTTTACATGGGAAACTATGCGCAGTCGCCTTCGTGCGAAAACAACTCGAAAACATCTGCGGACTATCCTCACGGATTAATCGGACGGGACACTAGGCGACGGCCTGGCGGCGGAGTTGAATGTGATTGCGACGAAAAGGCAGATGCTGGTTGAACTGCTTCGGGAGAAGGTCCAGGCCGGGGAGTTTCCGGACGGGCTTCTGCCTGGGGAGCGTGAACTGGCGTCTCTTTTTCAGGTGGGTCGTGGCACAGTCCGTTCCGCGTTGGCGGTGCTGGCGGAAGGCGGGTGGATAGAGCGTCGCCGTCGGCTTGGCACCAGGGTCAAGGGCAATGGCGGACAGTCGGAACGCGGTCTGGCCGGGCTGATCATGCGCAGTTCGGGGCATCTGCATGGAGACTGGCGACGTGCGCTGACCGCCTGTTTCACCACTGCGGGTTTTTCTGTCCACGGGGTCAGCACCTCCTCCATTCAGCGCGACCGGAATCGGCGGCGGATTACGATGGAGCAGTCCATTCGCAAATTGCTTCAGGCCAATCCCGAGGTCCTGGTGCTGGACGGGTACCTCATCAACTCCGTGCCCTGTGTCCGGGACATCCTCGCCCGCCATCCCATCCTCATCGATTTCTTTGACTCGGGGAGGCCATGCGAGGCGACAGGGGTCTGGTTTGACTACCGCCAGGCCGGCTACCTGGTGGGGCGTCATCTGCTGGACTGCGGGTGCCGCAAGCCGCTGCTGGTCTCCGGCTTCGTTCCCTGGAGTGTGCGGTTCAATCCAGCCGCCTGGGTGCATCACAAGGACAAACTCGTCATTGACGGCTTTCGCCGGGCAATGGTCGAGGGGGGAATCGACCCCGAGACCTCCATCGTCTGCTGCACGGCGGAGACCGTCGAGAAACACAAGAAGATTCTGTGGAAAATCAGCCAGGACAAACGTTGCCTGCCGGATGGCTTCTGCGGAGGCTCCGACACGATAACCATCTCCTTCATCCGTGAACTTCAAGGGAGCTGGGGCGCTGTCCCCGCCGGGATTCGCCTCTGCGGCATCGGCAACACGCCTTGGAGCCAGGGGAAGGGGCCCGTGCCCTTCCCTTCCGTCGATTTGAATGCGGATGGCTTGGCGGAGTCGGTCGTGCAGCAGGCTCTGCTGCCGCCAGAGCAGAGGCGGGACATTTTCATCGAACCAAGATTAATCTCCAGAAAGGGCTAGAAAAATGAAAAACCATTTCACGCTCATCGAATTGCTGGTAGTGATAGCCATAATCGCCGTGCTTGCCTCAATGCTTTTGCCGGCGCTGGCGAAGGCACGGCACAAGGGGCAGGGCATTGCCTGCGCCGCCAACATCAAGCAGTTCTCCCTGGCCACCACACTCTATGCCGACGAGCATGACGGCTGGGGAAACTGCTTCTACGGCAACTCCGCCACCGGACACTCGCACACATTGCTGAAATGGATTCACGACGCCGGCTACCTGGGAAATTTCTCCATGACCCCGTTCGGCACCACGTCTCACGCCGCCAGATATTATCCTCCACCGTTCTTCCGCTGCCCTGGTCGCCCAGAGCCTATTGAATGTGCCATAAAGATGGCCTACGGGACGAATATCCACTTGAGCGGATTTGGTAAATTCGCCCCCTGGAGTCGTTTCCTCCCTTCTGGAACCACCGGCTACACAGGGGATGACGTGTGGCTGTTCAAGCCTGACTCCATCAAGAATCCGTCCAGAATCATCTACTGGACGGAGGTCACCTACTGCCAGCCGGAATTCGGAATGGTCAACTGGCCATTCCACAATCCGTACAGCACGCACGCCCATGCCCCCAAGAACCTGCCATGCCATGCGGGGAAGAGCACGGCGGCCTACGTCGATGGTCACGTGAAGATGCACAGGCAGCAGGTCATCGTTGACAGGGTGAAGGCATACGCCTATTACGAAAATGACAAGACCGGCAAAGACCCTGAGGACTGATTTTTCACCAATTTCCCAGAAACAACAGGAGAGCAAGAATGAACAAAGGCACCATTTTGTCCTGCCTGGCGCTGGTTGCGGCCAGTGCCTTCGCCGCCGATTTCACGGATGACTTCACCTCCTTGGACTGGAGTCACTGGACGGGCAAGGGCGGCATCGTCGGCTACCGCAAAAATGCCACCGACGGCTGCGCCGCGCCGGGTTCAGCCGAAATGGTCTTCCAGGAGGGGCATGAGCCGGAGGTCGCCGGCAGTTTCCTGCGTCGTGTCCCTGTCGAGTCGGGGAAAAGCTATCGGGTCACCGTGAAGGTGCGCAGCGGCGGTGAGGCCGGCGGATGCCAGGCCTCCCTGGGCGTGCAGGCCTTTGTGGGGGACACGAAGTTCCATTCCACTTTGGTCAAGGGCTTGAAACGCGATGTGGACGTGGCATGGGTCTCCCTGGGCGCGGACTTCACCGTGCCGGATGGTGTGGACAAAGTGCAGTTCCTGCTCAACGGGTACGGCCCTGCCAAAGCCAAACTCCTGTTTGACGATTTCCGCATGGAGGAATTCAGCCTGGCTGACGATTTCAAGGACTCCTTCGACACCTTCTCCTGGGGTTCCTGGAAGGCGGAGGGCGCGCTGATGGCGTTCCAGCATGATATGCAGGGCGGACGCGATGGGGGAGGCGCGGCCCTGGCCCAAGTCCTGGAGGGAAATCCCAAGGGAAAGAGCGGATGCCTGACCCGACATTTCCCTGTGGAGAAGGGGAAGGAGTACACTCTGCTGGTCTTCGTCAAAAGCGAGGGACTGGCTCCTGACGCCAGGGTTTCCATGAGCATCCAGGGGCAGAGCGTCAAACCGACGAAATTCCTGGGCACTGGTGTGCAGGGCACCCGCGTCAAGGCGGAGGAGTGCCGCGAGTGGCGGCGCATGGTGTTCACCTACACGATTCCCACCACGGGAAAGTGGCAGGACTGCGGACAGGTTCTGGTCACGCTCGGAACGGGCGGGACGACGCCCGGCAAGGTCTGGTTTGACGACTTCGAGTTCTTCCGCAGCGGCGAGGACAAGTAGCGAGGGCGTCCTCGCCCTCGCAGAAAGGTAGCGGCGGCATCCTCGCCGCCGTCAACACAACGCACGAAACACAGACGACGGCGGGGATTCCGTCGGTACACCAGGGAGTTTTACATTAGGAGACGTGTGTCGATGAGAAAGAGCATCCTGCTTTGCGTGATGGCGGCGGGGCTGGCGTTTGCCCAGTCCGCCTATCTGGAGAGGCCCCTGGAGGAGAAGTGTGCCGCGAAGGACCTCTCCTTCCTGGTCACCTTTGACAAGCATGACGTGAACGCCAATTTCGCCAGGGGCGACAAGTACTCCACGACCTTGCGTGACCTCGATTTGGGGCTGCGCGGGCTCATCGGCTTTGACGGCAAATGCGCCTATCAGCCCGAGGCGGGCGAGTCACTGCGCTTCCCTGTCGCCGGCAATGTTGACCCCCACCAGGGCACGCTCATCCTCTGGACGGCGGGCATGGGCTATGCCCCCGGCGAGGCCGAGACCGACGGGAGGAAGCGCGGCAACATCGCCCTGGCGCACATCATGGTGCAGAACGGCGAGCGCTGGATTGAGTACCAACTCTACGAATACGCGGATAACGTCTATTTCGACTGGCGCAACTCCGAGGAACCGCGTGGCTTCGGATCCGTGGGACGGGTCGCCATCCCCCGCAAAGGCATCCGCAAGGGGCAGTGGCATCAGTTGGCCGCCACCTGGGACGACCGCCGTCTGGTCTTCTATCTCAACGGCGAGAAGGTCAGCGAGGCGGCGCTGCCCGCCAAGGTCTCCAAGACCGCCGACATCAAGGCCGTCAGCAATCCCGAATCCTTCATCGGAATCAAGAGCCCGTTCTACGAGGACAAGCATGAGTGGAAGGTCGCCGTTGACGACGTGGCCATCTATTCGCGCCCCCTCACCGCCTTGGAAATCCGCAACCAGTATGTGAGGCTGCTCAAGGACTCCTCCGCCGTCCAGAAGGTTCAGGCATACTCCGTAACGCTCAACGGAGTCAACATTGGCCGAAAGGACAGGATTGACCGTCTGGAGGTCGAATTCGATTTCGCCGCCATTTCGGAGAAAGACCAGCAGGCCCTTGAGAGGGGGGAACTGGTGGCCGATTACACCATCATCGCACCTGACGGGACGAAGCGTAGCGGCCAATGGACATTCCGCGTCGGCGACACCTGCCGAATCCTTTCGGGCATTGACCAGGTGGGAAAATACACTCTGGAGACCGCCGTCGGCAAGGAGAAGGTCACGGAAAGCATCGAGCGCCCCGATTTCTCCTGGGTCATGAATGGTCTGGGGGACGAGGACGAGGTGCCCGCCATCTGGCGGGAATTCGCCGTCAGCGGGCGGACTGTCACTCTCTGGAACCGTGTCTATCAATTCGGGGCGGGGCCCTTGCCGACGGACATCCAGGGCTACGGCAGGCCTCTTCTGGCCGAGCGTCCCATCCTGCGCATTGACGGACAAGAGCCGGCATGGACGGCTGGCCCGACCTCCTGCACCAACCGCACCGTCACCTTCACGGGCGAGGGGGAAATCGGCAAGGCGCGCATCCGCTACGCCACCACCGTGGAGTTTGACGGACTCATCAAGTTCGACTGGCGCATCTCTGGCTGTCCGACCCTTTCCCGCATGGAACTGGCCTGGCGGCTCTCCCCCGAGAACCACCAGTTCCTGATGACTCCCCATGTCGATGAGACACGCGAAGTCCAAAAGGCATTCCCGTACCCGCAAACTGGCGGGGCCCCCAAACTGCTCTGGTTTGTCACCGAGAAGAAGGGGGGCTTTGCCTTCACGATGGAGAACGACGCGAACTGGGTCTATGCTCCCGACAAGCCGGTGCTCTTCGCGGACAAGGCGACGGGGGGCTGCCGCGTCGAGCTGGTCAACCGGGAAGTGACCTTGCCTGAGGACACGCCGTACTCGGCGCTGTTCATCGCCACGCCGACCCGCCCTCTGCCTGAACTGAACCGGGTCATCCAGTATGGAGACTCCCGCGGCGGCAAGAAGGGCATGATCAACGGCGGCGGCAACGGCGGCTTCAAGGGGGTTTTCACGCACGAGCCCCACGAGTACGACTTTGAGTACCGCAACAAGAACCGTCTGCCGAACACCGCCTCCGTCTATGGCGCGGCCAATGCGCTGACCTCCTACGAGCCGTGCGCCCGCTACCTCCGCAAATACTGGGAGATACCCGGGGCGTACAGTTACAACATGCCGTTTGAGCGTCCGATAGCCCCTGGCAAGTACGTCCACGAGCGTTATTTCTCCTTGTCGGCGTGCAACAGCGGGGTCATCAACGACTTCTACCTGGCGGCCCAGGACAAACTCTACCGCCATCGGCTGGGAGACCGGATCTGGCAGGTCTATTATGACCTCTGCGGAGACGGCCTGTGCGGCAATGTCCTGCACGGCTGCGGGTTCAAGGACAAGTTCGGACGGAGCATCAGGACCTTCAGCGTGCTGTACAAGCGCGACCTCATCCGCAGGACCGTCACCTTGGCGCACCGCCATGGAAAGACCCTCATGGTCCACGCCCAGCGGGACTTCATCCCGCACATGTCCGGGCTGGCGGACTACTATTTCCCTGGCGAGCAGTACGGCGCGCTGCTGCGCCGCAATCCCTTCGGGTACACGGACGAGGTGTCCGACGCCATCTACCGCAGCGAGTTCAACCGCAATGTGCTGGGCATCGGAGTCATTCATCTGCCCGCCCTGGCGCAGGCCGACCGGGCGAACTTCAAGCCCCCGGCGTACAAGTACACCGAGGCGATGATCTGCATGCTTCAGAGCCACGACATTGAAACCTCCCAGGACTGGGCTGCCGGCAAGCCGCTCCAGAGGGTCTGGGACATACTGGCGCGGTACGGGGTGGCGGATCCCTCCACCGAATGCCGTCTCTACCATGAGCAGAGCGAGGTCACATCCTCCGCGCCGGAGGTTCGGGTGACCTACTATGCCTGTCCCCAGGGGCGCTATGTGCTGTTCCTGGCCAACAAGGACATCCGTGCCCATGAGACGGAGATAGACGTGAACAAGATCGCCGGCGGAGATTTCCTGGCCAGGGAGGAGTACCGCGAAACGGCGGTGAATGTCAAGGGCGGCAAGTTCACCATCCAGGTGCCGTCCCGGTCCTTCTGCATCGTGGTCTTTCCGCCGATTCCCGAATATCCCATTCGGGACTCAATGGAGCGCGCCTGGAGCAGTTGGCGTGACAAGAATTGCGACACCAAGTTCTCCCGCAATCTTATGGGAGGGATGCAGAACTCGCCGTGTCTGAAGATGGAAAGCAGCGAAACAGGCGGCGGCTGTTTCCACAAGGCGTTTCGCATCAAACCAGGCCAGACATATACCTGGCGCATTATGGTCAGGCAGGAAGGCGGAGCCGAGGGAAACCAAGTCTCCCTGGGAATTCAGGGGCGCAGGGCAGGAAACCTGGTGGGGCTTCCCCCCGTCAGCGTCAGGAAACCCGCCACCGCCGAGTGGCAGAAACTGGAACTGAGGTTCACCGTCCCCACGGCTGGCAAATGGGGGGAGTGCGAGGAGGTGCTGCTGACCACTGGCGGCTCAGGCAGGCATTGCACCACCTTCTTCGACGACTTCGAGATGGATTTGCTGCCTGAATAGGGGTAGCGGAAAACTTCCTCCCCCGTCACCACGGAGAGAATATGGAGGAGAGTGTGAGTATCCCCGCCTATGCTCCTTTGATTCTGAAGTTGACCTGAGCGAAGGAAGACGTGCCCACAGAATGCGGTTTCTATGAGACACGGCGTGTCCGCCCCGCTAGTATGCCGCGCTGAGTTTGGCGATCTGCTCGGGGGAGAAGTTCTGCTGAACAAGGAATTCCTGAAGCATTGCCTCCGGCAAAGCCTTTTCGCGCATGAAGCGCACAAGCCTTCTGGCCATCTCCTCGCCTCCCTCTTTCATTCCCTCTTTCATTCCCTGTTCCATCCCCTTCATCTCGCTCTCCCTCTTCATGTCGTCAATTGCCTTGCACATGTTGACTGTCTCCTTTGTGCTGTCCACCTGATGCATGCATCCCAGCAGGTCCAGAAGGCCCTGCGCGAAATCGCGGGGCAAATCTTGGCACTCGGGATGCTCCTTCAGAAAATCCTCCATCCGTTCCCTGTTTACGGATGCACGGACATACTGTAATGCTATTTTCAGAAATTTCTCCATGCCATCCATGATTTCCTCCGAAATTTCCGACGGGATGAGAATCGGGTACTCCAGCCGCGGCTCGAAGGGGAGGAGCTCAGGGAACGGGGAGGCCCCCAGCAGGTCGGCGAACTGCGTCGGCGCGTCCCATGGCCCTGTGCCCCAGAGGATGACCACGGTGACCATTCGGCTGAACCGATAGTCCCTGGACACCGCGCTGAGGAACTCCTCCCTGTCCATCGGATGTCCGTCGTGGAACTTCCGGTGCGCCCCGCGCAGCTGGCGGCCATATTCCATGCACTGCATTTCCATCACCCGCCAGGGCATGAGGATGTGCGGTGCCTCCTGGTTCTCGATTCCAAGCAGAAAATGACGGTCAGGGTTTGCGTTGTCCCACTGAATTCGCCTGACCACGTCGCAGATCCGTTCCCTGGAGGTCCATTTCCCGTCGTCCTGCCTCCGCAGGGAGACCTCATGCTCGGGGGCGGGACGGACCATGGACGGCTCGATCAGCCTGCGGCCACCCCCGAACACGGCGTTGAACACATCGGCGACCGCCTCGTCGCTCTCGAACATCATCTTCATCAGCGCATCAATTTTCGGCATTTCACTCTCCTGGTTGCACTCTTTCTCCACTGGTTGGGAAACCGTGCATGAATATAGCACAGGATGAAATCAATTCAAGTCAATGAAGCCAATTTTTATACATTCCTTTCAAATGAAATAAAAATACCTTATTCTAGTTTAAAAATAATAGAAAAAGAAGAATAATGCAAACTCCTATGGAATTTTTCAGAGGGTCGATCAAGAGGTGCATGACGATTTGCGCGGGCGGGTGGCGCAATTTCAGAGGTCCACGTCCTCGGGCATGTGCTGGCAGGAGCATCCTGCATCGCAGGTGATGATTTCGCCTGTCATGTTTCCGCTCTCCTCACTGGTCAGGAAGGCCACCACATTGGCGATGTCCGCCCCCGTGGCCTCGTGGCGCAAGGGGCAGTTCAGGCAATGGCGCGCCTTGGTCTTTTCAGGTAGCGTATCCCAGCGTTCTGTGTAGATATAGCCTGGCGCACAGGCGTTCACTCTGATTCCGATTGGTCCGAGGTCAAGCGCAATCGCGCGCACCATCGAATTGATTGCGCCTTTGCTGGCGCAGTAGGCAGTGCTGTTGCGAATTGCCCGCATGGCGGTGTTGGAGGAGAGAAACACCACGGTTCCGCGCTCAGGCTGTTTCAGGAAAAAGCGGTTGACCGCCTGCTGTGTGACCTGAAAACCGCCGCAGACGTTGACCCCCAGGACCTCCATCACATACGCGGGGTCCATTTCCGTGAAGGGCTTGCCGATGCCCTGGTGCGCGGCGTTGTTGACCAGAATGTCCAGGCGGCCCGCCTCCTTCTCAATGAGGTCAAAAAGATGATTCACCTGCACGGATCTGTACTTATGACTATACCACAATTCGGGGACATTTTCAAGTTCAATTCGGTGGATTGCCGAAAACTTACTGCATCCCATGAAAAACCAGCCGCTTTTTTCAGGTTTGACGGTCAATTTGCTGTTGTCGAGTGGCAATCCTGGCGTTAGGCATTAAATTTAAGATGATTTTTTGTGTCCAAAACCAGGAGAAACACCGCATGAGCGAAGAAATGGCGAAAGCCTACGAGCCGTCCGAGGTCGAGGCGAAATGGTACCAGGCGTGGGAACAGCGTGGCTATTTTCACGCGGACGTCAATTCGGAGAGGCAACCCTACACCATCGTCATCCCGCCGCCGAATGTGACAGGCATTCTGACCTTGGGGCACGTGCTGAACAACACGCTTCAGGACATCCTGCTGCGCTTCGAGCGTCTGCGCGGGCGTGAAGTGTGCTGGGTTCCCGGCACGGACCATGCGGGCATCGCCACGCAGGCCAAGGTGGAGGCCGCCCTCAAGAAGGAGCAGGGACTGACCCGCTACGACCTGGGTCGCGAGAAATTCCTGGAGCACACCTGGGAGTGGAAGAAGAAGTACGGAGGGGTCATCATCAAGCAGCTGCGCACCATCGGCTGCTCCTGCGACTGGGAGCGCGAGCGCTTCACGATGGACCCGGGGCTGTCCGCCGCCGTCCAGGAGGTCTTCATCCGTCTCTACGAGAAAGGCCTGGTGTACAAGGGCCACCGCATCATCAACTGGTGCCCCAAGTCACGCACCGCGTTGTCGGACGAGGAGGTCATCTACAAGACCGAGCGCGGCCATCTGTGGTATTTCAAGTATCCGTATGAGGATGGCAGCGGCTACGTTGAGGTCGCCACCACCCGTCCCGAGACGATGATGGGCGACACCGCCGTCGCCGTCAACCCGAACGACGAGCGCTACAAGGACAAGGTGGGCAAGATGCTTATCCTGCCCATTGTCGGTCGGCGCATTCCGCTGATTGCGGACGATTATGTCGAGGCCTCCTTCGGAACGGGCGCGGTCAAGATCACGCCCGCCCACGACCCGAACGACTACCAGGTGGGCCTGCGCCACAACCTGGAGGTCATCAACGTGATGAACGACGACGCCACGATGAACGCGGAGGCGGGTGCGCAGTTCGAGGGGATGGACCGCTACACCTGCCGCAAGGCCGTGGTCGCGGAACTCGAAAAACTCGGTTGCCTGGACAGGATTGAGGACTACACCCACGAGGTCGGCTACTCCGAACGCGGGGACGTGCCCGTGGAGCCCCGCTTCTCCGAACAGTGGTTCGTCAAGATGGAGCCCCTCGCCAAACCCGCTTTGAAGGCGGTGGCGGACGGGAAGATCCGCTTCTACCCTGAACGCTGGACAAAGACCTACAACCACTGGCTGGAGAACATCAAGGACTGGTGCATCAGCCGCCAGCTCTGGTGGGGGCACCGCATTCCCGCCTACTACTGCGACCAATGCCACGAGACCGTCGTCGCCCGCGAGGCCCCGCACGTCTGCCCGAAGTGCGGCGGCGTCTCCTTCACGCAGGACCCCGACGTGCTGGACACCTGGTTCAGCAGCTGGCTGTGGCCGTTCTCCGTGTTCGACTGGCCGAAGGACTCCCCCGAACTCCACAAGTTCTTCCCCACCCAAAGCCTGGTCACGGGGCCTGACATCATCTTCTTCTGGGTCGCCCGCATGATCATGGCCTCCCTGGAATTCATGGGCGAAATCCCCTTCTCCGACGTCTATTTCACCTCCATCATCCGCGACGAGAAGGGACGCAAGCTCTCCAAGAGCCTCAACAACTCCCCTGACCCGCTGGAGGTCATCAAGACCTACGGGGCGGACGCCCTGCGCTTCACGATGATCTACATCACCCCGCTTGGCCAGGACATCCGCTACTCCAACGAGAAGTGCGAGATCGGGCGCAACTTCGCCAACAAGATCTGGAACGTTGTCCGTTTCCGCCTGCAAAAGGGCAAGGCCAAACTGGGCTGGCCGACGCTGGAGGGCGTCGCCGCCGCCGACCTGCGGCCCGACGACCAGTGGATCATCTATGAACTGAACGAGACCGTCAAGGGCATCACCCAGAGCCTGGAGGCGTTCCGCTTTGACGACGTCTGCAAGTCCATCTACGATTTCATCTGGAACCGGTTCTGCGACTGGTATCTGGAGTCCTGCAAGCCAGCCCTCTCCGCGGAGGCGGCTGGCCCGCAGGCCGCCACCACGCTGCAGGTCTTCGACTACGTGTTCGGCACGTTCCTCCGTCTGCTCCACCCCATCATGCCTTTCGTGACGGATGAGCTGGCGCACCAGATGGGCTTCGTCGGCGAGGACGACTCCATCATGAAGGCGCAGTGGCCCGCCCCGCTTGCGGAGGAGACGCTCGCCGCCCTCGGGGCCACCGCCGACCATGCGGAGAAGACCGAGGCCAAGCATGAACTCATCCGTGCGGTGCGCGCCCTGCGCGCCAACTACCAGATCCCGCCCTCCCGTCCCCTCGATTTGCTGATAGCCCCGACCACGGCGGAGGGCGCGGAGTTCCTCCTGCGGGACGAGGCGTCCCTGCGCTCGCTGCTCTACGCCGCCAACCTGACCATTCGGCAGGGTGCGCAGGGCGAGGGCGCCTGCGGCGTGGCCGTCAGCTCCATCGCCACCGCCTATCTGCCTCTCAAGGGGCTCATTGATGTGGAGGCGGAGGTCAGGCGTCTGCAAAAGCAGGAGGCCGAGCTGGTCAAATATCTGGAGGGCGTGAACCGCAAGCTCTCCAACCAGAATTTCGTGGCGCGGGCCCCCGCCGAGGTCGTGGCCGCCGAGAAGGCCAAGGTCACGGAAGGCGAGGCCAAACTGGCCCGCATCCGCGAGCAGATTGCCACTTTCCAAGGCTAAACCATAAAGGAAGACTCAAAAATGGAACAGTTTGAAGAGAAGATTCGTGCCGCACTGGACGAGGTGCGCCCTGGTTTGCAGAATGACGGCGGCGATGTGGAGCTGGTCTCCGTTGACGGCAAGACCGTCACCCTCCAGCTCACTGGCCACTGCGGTTCCTGCCCCTACGCGATGATGACCCTCAAGAACGGCATTGAGAACTATCTCCGCGAGCAGGTTGACCCTGAAATCACCGTGGTGCGCGCCGAGTAGGATTTGACCGTGCCAGGGCGCGGGTCAATCGGCCAAGGTCTGTCGTGTGCCCGCGCCGCAAGGCGATGGTCAATCGGCCAAGGTCTGTCGTGTGCCCGCGCCAGGGCGCGGGTCAATCGGCCAAGGTCTGTCGTGTGCCCGCGCCGCAAGGCGATGGTCAATCGGCCAAGGTCTGTCGTGTGCCCGCGCCGCAAGGCGATGGTCAATCGGCCAAGGTCTGTCGTGTGCCCGCGCCAGGGCGCGGGTCAATCGGCCAAGGTCTGTCGTGTGCCCGCGCCGCAAGGCGCGGGATTAAAAAAACGCTCAAGGGCGTTTGCTTTTGTGACAAAAGCAGTTACACTATCTTACAGTTGTTTTTTTCCCATAACCAAACCCTGCCGTGCGGCAGGGGCAACCTCAATTCATGGAGAAGAAAAAATGAGCAGAAAGCAGAGTCTTGTGGCTCCGGACTGGTGGGATTACACCACCATTGACGACAAACTGGTCAAGGAAGTGGCCAAACTGACGGTCAAGGACATCGAGCAGTTGAGCCGTCCTGGCTTCAAAGTCGTGATGTACGACACGATTGAGGAATTCTACCTCGCCGAGGCATTGGAGTACATCGAGGCGTGGAAGCAGTCCACCCCTGACAACCCCTGCGGCATCTGCGGCCCCATCGGTCCCACCGAGCAGCTCCCCCTCGTCGCCCGCATCGTCAATGCCACGGGCCTGAACCTCAAGAAACTGGACGCCCATTTCTGGGGCATGGACGAATGGGTCATCGACGGCAAGCCCGTCACCGAGAAGCATCCTCTCTCCTTTGCCCGCGCCGACAACGAACTGTGCTTCAGCCGCATCGACAAGAAATTGGTCATGCCGAAGGCGAACCTGCATTTCCCCGTGGGCGACCTCAAGGCCTACACCAAGACCTACGACCAGTTCCACTGCGTGCTGATGCAGGGCGGACAGGGCGACACCAAGCACTGGGCGTTCAACGACCCGCTGAAGCGCGAGGGCAAGTACAAGGACAACCCGCCGACTCCCGCCGAGTTCCGCAAGCTCTCCGCCCGCACGGTGAACCTGCACCCCATCACGGTCATGCAGAACGCACGTACCTCTGGCGGCGGCAACATCGCGCTGGTTCCCAACCAGGCCAACACCGTCGGCCCCGTCGAGACCTGGAAGTCCGACAAGGTGTCCATCTGGCAGGCAGGCAAGCACGACAACGCCTTTGGCATGCGCCTGACCGCCTATATGATCTCCAAGAGGATTCCGGATGCATGCGTGCCGATGAGCCTGCTCGCCGACCATCCCAACGTGCAGTTCAACTTCTTCCGTCCCGGCATTGGTGACTGCGCTGTGGAGATGCACTAATGAGCGACAAACCCAAAGTTCTTGCCCTGGTGGCCCATCCGGACGACATTGAGTTCATGATGCTCGGCACCATGCTCATGCTCCAGAAAAAGGGCTGGGAAATCCATTACATGACCATCGCCGATGGCTGCTGCGGGACCGATGTTGACCCCAAGGACATCATCGCCGCCAAGCGCAAGGCCGAATGCCAGGCCGCCTGCAAGCTGGTGGACGCCGTGTGGCATCCCGCAGCCTGCCACGACCTGGAGGTCTTCTACAACTGGGACATCGGAGCCAAAATCCTGGGCGTTGTCCGTGAGGTCAAACCCAAGATCATCCTCACCCAGAGTCCTGACGACTACATGGAGGACCACATCAACTCCTGCCGTCTGGCGGTCTCCGCCGCGTTCTGCCGCGGGATGCTGAATGCCCCCTGCGAACCCAAGTTGCCCGTCTTCCAGGATGACATCGTGGTTTACCATGCGATTCCGCACGGCCTGATGGACCCGTTCCGCCGCCTCATCGAGCCCGAGTTCTTCGTGAACGTCGAGCCCGTGATGCAGCAGAAGTGGGACTGCCTCGCCTGCCACAAATCCCAGAAGGAGTGGCTGGACGTCAGCCAGGGAATGGACGCCTACCAGATCACCATGAAGGGATTCATGGCCAGTCTGGGCGAGCGCTCCGGCAAATTCGCCTACGCGGAGGGTTTCCGCCGCCGTTCCTGGCTCGGCTTCTCCGCCAACGAATGGGACCCCATCAAGGAGGTCCTGGGCGACGACGTGGTCGCCAACCCCAAGTACAAGTGAAACAGCAAGGCGCCCCGCCAGGGGCGCCACATTGTCAGCCCCGGATTCCGCGCCCGCAGGCACGGAGCCTGGGGTTCTGAATAAAAAGCAGGTCAGTTCCCCAGGTCACTTTAGGCATGTCAGGAACCAGATTTGCCATCAGGGCTTGACATGCCCACCAGGAGACTTCAACCTGCCGCGAGGCCTTTAGGCCGCGCGGATTGAAGTGACCTGGGGTTCTGAATAAAAAGCAGGTCAGTTCCCCAGGTCACTTTAGGCATGTCAGGAAGCAGATTTGCCATCAGGGCTTGACATGCCCACCAGGAGACTTCAACCTGCCCGCGAGGCCTTCAGGCCTCGCGGATTGAAGTGGCCTGGGGGAAAAATCAGGGGGAAAAATGTCTTTGAGGATAACGCAAGCCACGGTAGAGGACGCGGAACTGCTCGCCACAATGCGGCTGGAGATGCGGCGGGAGCGTGAGACTGCGGTCCTTCAAATCTCGGAGGGGGATTTCCTTCAGCGGAATCTGCTGTTTTTCCGCGACCATTTGTCGGACGGCTCGTTCCTCTCCTTCATCGCCTGGGACGGCGAACAGGCGGCTGCCTGTTCTGGCTTGTCGCTGGAGATTCATCCGCCGACCTATGCCAATCCCAGTGGCAGACTGGGCTATGTCACCAATATGTACACCCGCCCTGCCTGGCGTCATCAGGGCTTGGCCAGAGTGCTTCTGGACAAGGTGGTGGAGGCCGCGCGGGCCGCTGGCTGTGCGCAGGTCTCCCTCAATGCCTCTCCGATGGGACGCCAACTCTATGTCCGCTACGGCTTTCAGCCCGTCGATGGCGAGATGAAACTCTCACTGACACCCGCCGAGAAGTCCACATAAGGAACAGTATCAATGAGGCTAAACGAGTTCACCGCATGTAACTTCAGGTGTTTTGAGAAACTGAAGATATGTTTTTCAAAAAGACTGAACGTGTTTGTTGGTGTAAACGGTGCGGGGAAATCCACAATCCTGAATGCAATCTCGAAATTGCTGACGTGGTATGTCAGGAGAATCGTGTCACCTCAAGGCATTGGCAATGGCAGTGCCATTAGCGAATCCGACATTCGCAATGGTTCGATGAATGCATCGATTGCGATATCAGCGGATTAAGGAAATGGCCAGATGTGGAATTGCATGAACGAACCAACGGAAGTAAAAACACGTTGGATGTTGTGAAGTGACGCTGTGCTGATCTATTCCTCCCCTATTTCATCCACTTGGAGAGGATGGGCTTCCACTTGTTCTGCCGGAAGACGGTGTCGATGACCTTCATCACGGCGAGTGCCTGTTCGGGACGGACGGGCGTGGGAATCCCCTTGACGACATCGTTGTAGAGGTCAATCCACAGCTGACTCAGATTCTCCTGCGGAACGTCGTAGAAAGAATCGACGAACTCAAGTTTCTCGTCGAAGTTGCCGTAGGCGAAGGGCGGTTGTCCTGGATGCGGCTTGAGCTTCCTGAACTGGATGGTCGGCTCGACGGCACGGACTTCAATCTGCTTTCCGCCATCGAAGACAAGGCATCCGCGCGTTCCGATGATTTCTAACTGGCGTCCTGGAAGCGCATTGCAGCCAGAGAGCTCGACGTCGGCCAGGCGTCCGTTGGCGCCGCGGATGAGAATCTTCATCAAGTCGTCGCCGTCGCCGACGGAGATGGTTCGGCGAAGGTCCGACCAGATTTCGGTGACGGGGGAATCGAGGTATTGGAGAGCCTGGTCGATGAGGTGAGGACCCCAGTTGGTGAGGAGGCCACCGTAGAAGTCGCTCATCGTCATCCAGTCGTTGCGTCGGCAGTAGATCGGGCAGCGACAGATCTTAATGTACTGCACATCGCCGATGATGCCCGAGTCCATCAGGGCCTTCGCTTTCTGGAACACGGCCTCGTAGCGGCGGTTGTGGCGGAAGAAAAGGCGCCCGCCCATTCTCCTGGCGTATGCGATCAGGTTCTCCAGCTCCTTCGCAGAGGTTGCAGTCGGCTTCTCGACAACCGCTATTTTGCCGGCGGCCAGAATCTTACGCGCCATTGGGGCGTGGTCGGGATGGCGTGTGCAGATGGTGGCCATGTCGATTTCATCGTCCTTGAGGAGTTTGTCGATGGAGTCGTATGCCTTGAGACCAGGAGTCTCCTGGTCGCGCAGCGAGAGGCGCTCTGGGTCCGTGTCGCACATCGCGACGATTTTGAACAGATCGGGCAATGCGCCGATTTCCGAGAAATGGTTTCCCGAGATGCGGCCAAGGCCGACAATGGCGACTTTCAACTTCTTCATCGTGTGATTCTCCTGATTGTGTTTGGTTTGTGAAGAATACTATTTGTGCAGAGAACTCGTGTCGATTTTCGCGAATGGGTTGGGCGTGCGGATCTCCTCGACGGACTCGGGGTTGGAGGTCACGCGCGGCGGGAAGATTCCGTTGACGGGCGCAGCCCAGCGGACTGCGTTCGCCAGAATTTTCAGGACATTGGCGTCGTGGTAGATGGGATATGTCTCGTGCCCAGGCGAGAAGTAGAAGATGCGCCCCTGGTCCCGCACAAAGGCGACGCCGCTGCGGAACACGTTCCCGCCCTCATACCAGCTAGCGAAGACGATCTTGCCGTCGTCGGGGATGTCAAACGGCTCGCCGTACATTTCGGTGTGCGGCAGTGTGAAGGTCTCGGGGACCCCTTGCGCGATGGGATGCCCTGGGGCGACGCACCACACGCGCTCCTTCTCGCCGACCTCGCGCCAGCGCAGACGGCAGCGCGTCCCCATCATCCGCCGAAAAATCTTGGACATGTGCCCCGAATGCAGCACGACGAGTCCCATTCCGCTCAGCACACGCTCCTGGATGCGGTCAACCAGCGCGTCCTCGACCTTGGCGTGGGCGCAGTGTCCCCACCACATCAGGACGTCCGTGCTCTCCAGAACCTCCTGCGGAAGCCCTTGCTCGGGCTCATCGAGCGTCGCGGTGCGGATTTCCAGGTCGGGAGCCGCAAGGGCGGCGGCGAGGCACTTGTGGATGCCATCAGGGTAAATCCTGCGGATTTGCTCCCCGAGAGGGCCATCCTGCTTTTCGTGTATGTACTCGTTCCAGATGGTGACACGCAACTTGTCCATTTCGAGATGTCTCCTGAAAAATGTCTTTTGACCTGACTTGAAAATGAAACTGTATAAAATATACTATACCGTCATTGGAAATGAAACAGCAGAAAAAGGATTTTAACTTAACAAAACGAACATGAATCTCAGTTTTTTCGACGGGCTGGAGTTCGCGCTTGGCGCAGAGACAGTGCCGCGCACCAGTTCCTGGCGCAACCAGCCTATCTACTACGGTATCCAGTACAGCCATGAGGAACCCATGCGGCTTCGCATCGACGGACGGGAATTCGGTCTCCTCCGCGGCCCTCATGCATTCCTTACCATTCCAGGCCACATCTACGAATACGGCCCGCAAAAAGGCGCCTGGTACCACCACGCTTTCATCTGCACCTTCGGCCCGCGAACCGCTCACTACCGCGAAACTGGTCTGATGGCCGACGAACTTGCCACGGCCCCCGTCAAGATAATGGACGGGCATCGCTTCCTGGCAACCTTGCGCAGCCTTTTCCAATACGTGAACATCCCCGTCCCGCCTCCGCCGCGCGCAGTCCTGTTGCTTGAGGACCTGCTCCTGCAAATGCACGAATCCCTCGACCTCGCGCAAGGCGTGCGCCACGACCGCTCCTCCACCATCGCCTATTTGGAGGCGAGGATGCTGTCACATCCCGAACGCCAGTTCAACTTCAATGCGGAGGCCGCGCGCCTCGGTGTCACCCTGACGCATTTTCGGCGCGTCTTCCGCGAAACATACGGGATCCCCCCACGGCAGTTTCTCATCCGCTGCAGGCTTCAGCGCGCCGCAGAGCTGCTTACGACCACCACGCGCTCCGTCAAGGAAATCGCCGATCTTTGCGGCTTCGCGAACAGCGACTACTTCACGCGCCTCTTTCACCAGAAGTTCAAGCACCCGCCGCACATTTTCCGCGCGCGTCATAATTGAACGAGGGGGGGTATTCAGGGGGCCAGGCTGCTTCAATCCGCGAGGCCTGAAGGCCTCGCGGGCAGGTTGGGGTCTCGCGCCAGGCACGCCAGGCCCTGGCAGGGTGGGGTCTCGCGCCAGGCACGCCAGGCTCTGGCAGGTTGGGGTCTCATGCCAGGCTCTGTCGGCAAATCTGAATCGGTGTCCGCCTGCTCTGCCATGTCAAGAACCAGATTTGTCGTATGAATACGGCCTTGCAACCTCTTCATTGTTTTCGGAAGGGCCAGTGTTTTTTGGCGGCGCGGTGCGGGTGCTTTTGGGCTGCGAGCCATTTGGCGCGGGCCTGTGCCAGGGAGAGGGTATTTGCTCCGCCGGTGAGGGTGGGGTCGGCGGATTGGCTGGGGTCATCCTCCCAATGGCAGACGGGGCAGACCTCGTAGGAGCCTGATTCGTGAAGGATGCGATGGCCGCAGCAGGGGCAGGTGTGTTTTTTCATCATTGTTTGCACTTATTCAAAAAACTGGACTACTTCAATCCGCGAGGCCTGAAGGCCTCGCGGGCAGGTTGGGGTCTCGCGCCAGGCTCAGGAGGCGAATCCGTTTCCGGATATGTCAGGTCTGGCGGAGGACAGAATAGTCATCATTGCCTGTTCCAGTATTGGATACCACGGTCAGGCTTGAACATTGTCTTGGGGGTGCCGTCTGCGGCGGTGACTCCGAAGCGGTTGGTGGGCGGGTGGTAGTAGAGTCTGTCCCCGTTCTCCTTTTGCTTGCGGAGCGTGCCAGGCGGGGGGTATTCGAAGAGTTCGAGGGCCGCGTCGCCGTACTCTTTGGCGGAGTGGTATTCGGGGAATTCGGCGTGGTGCTTTTCCCAATGCCGTTCCAGGTTGGATTTGTGCCACCGTGCCTTGAAGACACGTGCTTGCTGGATGTTTTGTGCGGGGGGCTGGGCTGGCTTCGTCTGCGCCATCACGGCGCTCGCGGTCGAGACCGCCGCCTGTACTGAGGTGGCTGGCGGGATGGGCTTCGCCGCAGGCTGGGCAGTTGGCTTGGAGGACGGCGCGGGTTTCGCCGTTATAGGTGCTGGCGGTTGCGCGGTCTTCGCCGTTACGGGTGCTGGCGGTTGCGCGGATTTCGCGGTTACGGGTGCTGGCGGTGCAATAGGCTTGGAGTCCGGCGCGGGTTTCGCCGTTATAGGTGCTGGCGGTTGTGCGGGCTTCGCCGTTGGGGTGATTGCCTTGGGGGGGTGATCATGTGGCGTGGCGGGCGGAGGCGCTGGCAGCGTCTCCACCGTTGCAGGAGATGCCTGCGGGGGTTCCGCAACAGGTGCATGTGGCGAATGGTTTTGGCGGGTCAGGAAAAAGATCACCAGGGCCACTATCACGGCCAGCGCGATTTGCGCTGGCGATTTGCCGCCTTTGCCCTGACTTGCCGCTCCCGCCTGTGTGGCGGGATTGATGCCTTTGTTCTCATTCATCTTTGGTTCTCCTTATCGATAGGCGACGGGGTGTCCGTCGATTTTCTGATAGATGGGTGTGCCGTCGGCTTCCTGGCCGATTTGGAAATCGGGTTCCAGGCGGATTTTTCCGCCGCCTTCTGGCAAATCGAAGGAGTAGGCGGGCACGGCCATTCCGCTGACCTGACTGCGGAACTCGGCCAGGATGTCCAGGCCCGCCTTCACTCCAGTGCGGAAGCAGGTGGTGCCGCGCACGGGGTCGCCGTGGTAGAGATAGTACGGCTTCACCCGCATCTTCAGCAACCCTGTGAAGAGCCGCCGCAGCGTCTCGGGGGCGTCGTTGACTCCCTTGAGCAGGACAGTCTGGTTCACGGTGGGCACACCGCTTTTCATCAGGGCGAGAACCGCCTGTCCGGCCTCCTGCGACAACTCATCGGGGTGATTGAAATGTGCGGCGACCCAGACGGTCTTGCCGCAGTTCTCCAGCATGGCGCAGAGGGCGGGCGTGACGCGCTGGGGGAGGGCGGCCAGGCAGCGTGTGCCGATGCGCAGCATCTCGATGGTGGGGACACTGCACAGCGCCGCCAGTATCCGCTGGAGCGCCTGGTCTTCCAGAACGAGCGGGTCACCGCCCGACACCAGAATCTCGCGCACTTCGGGGTGCGCGTGGAGATAGGTAACGGCGGAGTCGAGTTCCTCGTCGGTGGGCGGGGGCAGGCACGGCCCGTCCCAGAATCGTTTGCGCATGCAGTGCCGGCAGTGCAGTGCGCAGGCGCCTGTGGCGAAGAAGAGGACGCGGTCGCGGTAGCGGTGGACCATTCTGGGGAGAACGGACTGCCCGCCCTCGAAGAGCGGGTCGAGGCTGGCCTCGGCGTCCGTCAATTCGGCGGGGGAGGGCAGGCATTGCTTCAGAATCGGGTCATTCGGGGCGGTCGAACGGGCCAGGCTGAGATAGAACGGGGTGACGATTGGGCGGTAGCGGCGGGCGGACGCGGCCAGCGGGGCGGTCTGTTCAGGTGACCAGCGCAGGGCCGTCGCCAATTCCTCCAATGAACGCGGGGAATTGGCCAGCTGCCAATGCCAGTCCTGCCATTGTCGGGGGGTAGGTGACATGTGGAAATCGGGGATGGAAATGCGAGAAAAATGAACGGAACAGCCCTGGACAAGAGGTTTTTTTATCCAACGGGGATGAAATTTTACAAAGATGTAATATAGTATCAGTTCATAATATAGGAATGCGGTGATAGTCAAAAAAGGCCGTGTTCCGAAAAAAAAGCCCCCAGCACCTTACGCAAGACATTGCCAAGGAGACAACGTGGACAGCACAACTGCCAGCATCAAGGTCAATCCGGTAGAAGTCGATCCCTGCACGCTCAAACTGGAAATTGAGGTTCCAGCCGAACGCGCCGACTCCATTTATCGTCGGATTGAGAAGGAAATCGCCACTCGGGCCTCACTGCCCGGCTTCCGTCAGGGGAAGGTGCCCCGTTCAATGCTTCTGAAGCATTTCGGACCGCGCATCGAGGCCGAAACGGTTGACCGCATGGTGAACGAGGCCTACCGTGAGGCGATTAAGGATTACGTCAAGGACATGATAGGCGACCCCAAGTTGGATGAAGGTTCCAAGAACCTCGTCTATCGGGCGGGGCAGCCTTTCCAGTACACCCTCGTCATCGAGCGGAAGGCCGCCTACGAACTGCCCAACTACAAGGGGCTCAAACTGACCCGTCTCCCCATCAAGGTCACCGACCAGGACGTCGAGGACGAAATGGCGCGCCTTCTGGAGTCCGCATCCACTTTCGAGAAGTCGGAAGGTCCCACTGCCGCGAAGAACATTCTGACGGCTGACTACGAGGCGACTTTGCCCGAAGGGCTGGAGATTCCCGACACTGACAAATATCTGGTTTCCGCCAAGGGGACCTGGCTGGCCCTCCGCGAGCCCGAGATGCTTCCTGGCATCTCCACGGCGCTGTTGGGGCTCAAGCCTGGCGAGTCCCGCGACACCGAACTCACCTTCCCCGCCGATTTCCGTTCCGCGGCTCTTGCGGGAAAGACCCTGATGTACCATTTCACCATTCAGGAAATCCGTGCCGAAAAGGCTGCTGTGCTGGACGAGGCTTTCGCCAAGCGGATGGGGATGGACAGCGTGGAGGCCCTTCGCGGCGCTCTCCGCAAGCGTCTGGAGATGACAGAGGAGTTCAAGCAGCGCAATGATTTGGAGCGTCAGATCAACGCCGCCCTGTTTGACAGCCTGGACTTCCCCGTGCCCAATAGCCTGGTGGAGGCGAACATGCAGAACGGCATCCGCAATGTCCTGAATGCCGAACGCCAGAAAGGCGCCAGCGTTGAGGACTGCAAGAACCGGATGGAGGAAATCAAGGCTGAGGCCCGCCAGAAGATTCAGGCCGCCCTCCGTGCCCTGTTCGCCCAGAACCGGATTGCCGAAGAGGAGAAGATGTCTTTGGCGCAAGGTGATTTGCGTGACTTCTACGACAGAGTGGCCGCGCAGGCTGGCGACCGTCCTGTCAAGAACGTTCTCAAGGAGAAGCAGGACAGCGGCGAGTTGGACAACTACATCCAGAATCGCCTGAGCACCCGTGTCTATGACC
>JAFRLP010000556.1 GCA_017431185.1 Victivallales bacterium
GCTTTGTCACCCAGCAGTTCAAGCGCAACGCCTCGCCGGACGGCCCCAAAGTCACCGCGCTCTCGCTTGCCGCCAGAGGCGACTGGCAGATGCCCTCTGACGTCGCCCTGCCCGATTGGATGCTTCCCTAACCTTACCCTTGACCCATTATGCTCATCATTCCCAAAGGTTACCGCCCTGTTCTGGACGAGCTTCAGACCGAACATGCCATCCGTAAAATCAAGGATGACTTCCAGGCCAATCTGGCCTTCGAACTCAACCTTCAGCGCGCCAGCGCCCCTCTCTTTGTGATGGCCGACACTGGGTTGAACGACAATCTCAACGGGGTGGAACGCGCCGTCTCCTTTCCCGTCAAGGCGCTGGATGATGCCCAGGCGCAGGTCGTGCAGTCCCTCGCCAAGTGGAAGCGATTCGCCCTCGCGCATCTGCGTATCCAGCCAGGGGCCGGCATCTACACCGACATGAACGCCATTCGGGCGGACGAGGAACTCGACAATCTCCACTCCCTCTACGTTGACCAGTGGGACTGGGAAAAGGTCATCACGGCGCAGGACCGCAATCTGGATTATCTTCAGGCGACGGTGCGCCGCATCTACTACGCGATTCGGCGCACCGAGCATTTCATCGCCAACGAGTATCCGGGATTGACTCCCTGCCTGCCCGAGGAGATCACCTTCCTCTTCGCCGAGGATTTGGAGGCGCAGTTCCCGAGACTGACTCCCAAGCAGCGCGAAGACAAGATGGCCCAGAAACACGGGGCCATATTCCTCATCGGGATTGGCGGCGAACTGCCGCTTTCCGGCCAGCCCCATGATGGGCGTTCCCCCGACTACGATGACTGGTCAACCCCCAGCGGGGCGGGGCACAAGGGGCTCAACGGCGACATCATCGTCTGGAACCCCGTGCTGAAACGCTCCTTTGAACTCTCCTCGATGGGCATCCGCGTTGACCCGACCGCCCTGAAGCGGCAGCTGAAACTCCGCCAGGCCCAGGACCGGCTGAAACTGCCGTTCCACAAGGCCCTTGCGGAGGGCAAGCTCCCGCTCTCCATCGGCGGCGGCATCGGCCAGTCGCGCCTCTGCATGCTCTTCCTCCGCAAAGCGCACATCGGGGAGGTGCAGGCCTCCATCTGGCCAGAGGAGATGATTGAAAAATGCCGGAAGGCCGGAGTCTTCCTGCTGTAGTCCCAACAGCGCTAATAGGCATCCTGAATAGCCACCTATGCCCAGGTGGCCTATCTCCAGGGCAATACGGCTCCAAAGTCAGCTTAATTTGATTTGGGGCTTGGAATAACCTTCCAATAGCCGCCTTTTTTCCCTCCGACTCTTTCAAGCCTGCCCAAAGACTTCAGTTCAGCGATGACTTGGGAGACTCTTGCCTTGCCGAGACCGACCATCGCTGCAAGCTCCTCTAGCTTATACAGCGGATTTTCACGCATGGCCTTCAGAACCGCCGCCTGGGATTTTGTCAACCCGTCGGTGCCCATCCGAGCCATGGCCGGCTCAAAGGCGAAAGGCAGCCTGACCGTGATGTGGTTGTCTGCAAGCTCAAAGGCCTCCCTCCCATAGACTCCGACGATTTTCGGGACACCGTGGCCGGTCTGCTCAACCATTCCAAGCTGTCCCATTATCTTCTGGAGAGGCAGGTTGATTGGCCGGGAAACGCCAGCGAAGAACTCCTCGCTGGTGAAGTCCGGCGGCAGCCCCCCCGTGGAGACGACCTCGAGCCTGTCGGAGAAAATGTAGATGACGGGCGGCACGTTCCGTATCCATCGGTTGTGCAGGCAAGCATTTGTCCACGCCTCGTCCAGGCAGTCTTGGTTGAAGAGGCGTGTCTCGGCCCGCTCCATGCCGCTATGCAAATTCACCCGTACCTCGTTGAGGGCGGACACGTAATCGAAAGCCTGGCGCATCGCGACAAGGAGGCATTTGTAGCCATACTCGTTGCGGGAGACCATCTCCTGCTTGTCTTTCCCCTGGAACCTGACAACCTTGATGGAGCAGTTGTTGCTGTCCGATAGGATTTCCGCCAAATAATTGTAGGAGCCATTCCTGGTAAGAAGTCCCATATTTCGCGCAAAGGTGGCGTTGTCGATGGTGAGGCCCTTGGCCGCATAGAGTCGCGTCAGTTCGTCGAAGGTGAGTTCCTGGGTGGATGCCTCCGCATTCGCTGCCATCATCGCAGGGTTGCTGAAGAAAAGCTCACCAAGCAACTCCGGATCGATTTTCCTGTCCTCGCTGCCGACCCTGATGCGGTATTCGCCGGACGCCGAGTAAGGCTTATTGTAGCCTTCGGCCTCAAGCACAATGATCGTCTCCTCGCCATGCTCTTCAAAATATATCCTTGGAACAAGCGGGGGCTTCACCGACTCCGCAACACGTGTCCCGATTTTCTTTACGGTTTCCCTGCCAAGCGTACCCTTCAGTCCAAGCACCTCCCCGTCATCTGCCACGCCGAAATAGACTTTCCCCTTGCCGTTCTTGTTCAACATGGCGGTCAGCGAGACAATCCCCTTGTCCATCTCCGAAAGGCTCGCCTTGAACTCCTGAAACTCGCTCTCGTTTTGTCCGTTGATTTTCATTTTGCCCTCGCTTGTTTGGATACGATATTTAAAATACAGTTGAAATCTAGTTTTTCAAGTTTTAAAATCTATTTTTAATCTAGTTTTTCTCTAGTTTTAAATTCTACTTTTATTCTGAAGGCCGCTGCGGAGAAGTTCGGCACACGAGCCGTGGAGACTCTGGCGCAGGTCGCGGCGGAGAACCCGACGTCCGCCCTTGTCCTCACGCGGGAGGAGGGGCATCTCGACGTCGGGGAGGCGCTCCTTGGCCTTGGCGTGCGCCGCCTGTTCATCGAGAAGCCGCTCAGCGCACGGCACGGCCAGGCAAACGTCACGGAGGAAGACTACTTTGAGTCAGCCAGATTCCTTCGCAATGCGGACGCAAAGGGGTGCGAGGTCGCCATGAACTTCAACTATCGCTTCTACGTGCTCTCCCAAAAATTGCGCGCCTTCATCACCGAACGCAATTTCGGCGAACTCAAGGAAAGCACGATGATGGTGAACTACGCCTGCTGGAGCCACTGCATTGACCTGCTGCGGCATTTCGGCGGCAGGGTCAAAACAATCACAGCCCTGGGCGAGAGAAGGGAAAACGCCGACCTGGCCGGTGCCTTTACCTTCGAGAACGGCGGGACTGGCACCATTCTGGGCACGGTCGCGACCAATTTCGCCATGTCGCTCTACTACGTTGTCCTGAATTTCGAAAGGGCTATCGTCACCTTCGAGGACCTGGACTCCGAAATGAGCATCTATGAGACGGGGACTGAGCACCGCGAGACCCATCGTCTGCTGGGACAGGCCCCGCGCTGGACACAACACCACGCCTCCTTCGCAAAGTCCCTGGAGGCGTACCTCGCCGCCATCGACGGGGGACTGCCCCCGCCCGTCTCGGGGGCAGACGGCGGCTGCGCGCTTGCCTTCTTCAACCTCGGCAACAAGCCGGCAATCGCGCCCGAACTGAATCTCCCCTATTGGCTGGGCGGGTCTTTCCAGGTGCGCGACCTCTGGGCGCGCAAAGACCTTGGGGAACTGGATGAGGCCACTGTCGTCGGAGTCGCACCACACTCCGCCAAGGTCTATCGCCTCACCCCAGTGGCCACCGGGTAACAGGTGACCACGCGCCATCTCGGCTGCAGGGGTGTCACAGGTTCATCTCTCAAAGAGGATTTTGGCCTGGCTATCGCCGATGGCGAGGGTACCGATGACAGGAGTGCCCTTGACCGTCAGCGGGATGGTCGCCAGCCTGCCCGCTTCACACGGTTGCAGGCTTGCGGAATTTTGGGCGATTGCTTTTCCCTCGGCATTCTGCAAGGTGATGGTCACTGGTCTGGCTTCTTGCACGGGCATGGCGGGAACCAGACGGGCCTCCCAGTCGGCTCCCTCGTTCCTCAATTCCAGGGGAGTGGTGCCGCAGAGCGCGTTGATTGCCTGTAAACCAGGGAACACCAGCAACTTATATCGGATGGCATGCTGTTCATTGGGAGCCAGTATTCGTTCCGGGAAGATGGCCTCCGTGGTGCGGATGACAGGGGTGAGTCCGTCCGCGCTGCCCCAGGAGTAGAAGAACCCGTCGGGGGTGAAATCCTCCGGGGCGAAGGTGATGCCCCAGACGACCTTCCGGCCAGCCAGGCGACATCCGCACCAGTTCTGGGCGGGCGGCAGGAAACTGTTGTCCTTTTGTCCCGTGAACAGGAAGTCACGGGTATGCCAGTCCTGGCGTCCGTGTCCGCGCACTTCACCCGTCCCCTTCGCCGGAAGAATGGGGGTGGCTGGCGCGTTCCCAATCAGATTGAGCCAGGGAGCGATTTTATTGGCCTGGGAGTCGTGGTTGACAAAGGTGGCGGAGACCTCCAGCCCAAGCCCATCCGGCAATAGCGCGATGCTTCTCTCCAGGCCGAACCAGCTGTTCCCGTAGAAACGTGAGGCGAGCACGGCCTTGGCGGCGGTTTGCTCCTTCACCTCCATGGAGGAGATGCCGTTCACTTTGCCGCCCCAGAACATTTCACGGATGCCGCAGGAGTTGTCGTGCTCCAATCCAAACAGCGGGGTTTCCGTATAGCGGGTCACCTTCAACGGCGCCAGCAGGGGGATGGCGGGCTGCCCGGCGGGCTGCTTCAGGCTGACCTGGGAGACACGTCCCAGCATGGCGGGCGCATACTCGACGGTCAGGAAACGGTTCTCCAGGCGTCCCGTCTCAAAGGGGATGTCACTCGTGGAATTGCGCTGATAGGCAGGCTGGGGCTTGGGCTGGGATGGTGTGCGGCAGCCTGTGAGCAACACCAGCGAAAAGCAAAGAATGGCAGCAATTCTCATCATTGTATCATCTCTCCTGTGAAACACACCTTGTTTTCTTCGTCGTGTTGGCGGCGCGTCCGCCATGGGCCCGCCCATCGCCTGAACTCCGGAACTCCCAGTGGCGGAAGCAACGGTGAATTGCTTTCGCCGCGTGGAGTTTCGGAGCATTGAAGTTCTCGGCGACGGCGGGGATGCCGCCGCCACTTCCTACTCGCTCTCGAAGCAGGGGGACCAGGGAAGCGGATGATCATGCAGATGGAAATGTTCACCGACGTCACGCGAGTTCCGGGAGTGCGAGCAGTAGTCCATCCACCACGGGAATACCTTGTCCATCACCCGGGTCATGGCGGTGGTGAAATCGTAGCCGACGCCCTGGTCGTCAGCCGTGACCAGCAGACGGTTGCCTTGACGGAACACGCCGTTCTTCTCGCCGGGACGGATTCGGAAGGCGATGGCAGGGCCGTCAGACAACTCCTTGGTCAACACGGCCACAGGCTTGCCCGCCGCGATGATTTTTTTGTCGGACGCAAATTGGAAGTACTTGACAATGCGGTCGGCGGCATCCAGCTCGGCGGGCGTCGGGTCGGCTGGAAGCTCCACCGCCACCTGGCACTGTCTCTCCCCGTTGAGGAACGGGAAGGAGGTAATCTCCGCCTCCTTGCAGTGGAAGCACTGGGAGGCGTACTGAATCTCCACCACAGAGTTGGCTGGGAACTCCACGGAGGCCTCGCCCTTGACGGGCTGGCCATTGAGCAGGACAGCCGTCACCTCGAAATCGGGATTGCGGCGCGGTGTAAGCCGTGCCTTGAAGGGATGCTTGTTATGGAGCGCCAGCCGATAGACCAGCCGGTCAATGGACTTGCGGGCGCTGACGTCGGCGGCCAAACTACCATCCTGGGGCAGGGCGTCCAGTTCGGCGACTGCCTCAAAGAGTACAGGACGGCGGGACGGCAGAGTGTGGCGGATGACGGTTCCGTCCCCTCCCACTTCGTTGCGCATCGTCGCGGCGTCGCGCATCTTGGGCAGGAAGAGCAGATGCCTTCCGCTTAGCCCGCGATTGTCAATGTGGAAAGAGAGGGCAATTGGCTCATTGTAGGGATTGCCGAAGAACAGGATGGTGTCGGCGCCGAAGCCGTAGCGGGAACGGTAAAGCATCCGTTCACCGAGTTCCGGCGTCGCCACAGGAATGAGGGCGTGCCACCCCAGATTGATGCATTCCAGCAGTTCGGGGAGGTCATACTGGCTTTGGCGGTTGCCGCCGTAGCCATACAGCGATTGCGTCATGCCGTACTCGAATTCGGAAAGGCTCGCATGGTCGCCCAGTTTGGCCCACCTCTCCAGGAACTGCTCCAGGGTCAGGTTGCGCCAGTTGGGGATGGAGGAGTCGAACATCCACGCATCCCGAACATGCAGGACGGCTGGGCGCTGCCCGATGTTGTAGCGTGTCAAGGGCATCCAGGACTGGAAATTGACGCTGAACAAATCGGTCTCGATCATGGTCATGTCGGTCATGCCCGTGCCGTTTTTCCAGACGTAGGGCGGGTCTTCGGGACGAAGGCGGTGGATGAAGTCGCTGAGCTGGTTGATGGCGCACAGTTCGTCGATGAACACGCCCTGGTCGTCCCAGGAACGTCCTGTGAGATTGGGGTTCTGTGCGCCTGGCCCATAGTAGTTGACGCCAGGCGTGCCGCAATCGACGGCAAAGCCCGGCAAATCCAGCTCGAAGACCAGTTTCTTCAGACTCTCCTTGAGGAAATCCTCGTAGGGAGTGCCCAGAATGAAGATTCGCCTTTCGCGGTCATGGTGCGTTGACCAGGGGCCATGGACGAGGGGTACGTCCTTGTCCGTCACCAGGGCCTCGGGAAAGTTCTGCAATGCAAGCTGTTCCTCGCACCAGGCGGCGCAGAAGTAGAAGGAGTAGCCGTACATCCGTCCCAGACGGCGGAAAATGTCCTGACGTTTGGCGTGGAACTGTTCGCAAGTCAGTTTGTTGTAGTCAAAGAAATCCCCGCCGCCGCAGAGTTGGGCGAAGGTGCGGGCGAAGGGGGAGACCAGGGGCTTGTAGTCCCAGTATTTGGGTGTGCCGTAAAAGTCACCGGAGCGCTTGTAGGGAGTGTAGGCCCAGTCCAGCGTGGCAAAACTGCGGCGCTCGAATTCGCGGTTGGCGCGACGCGCCCAGGCATTGTACTGGCTGTGGATGCCGCGGATATAGCGGTTTTGCGGACCAACGAATGGCCGCCAGTTCTCCGGGAACGCCATGTAGAATGCCTCCACCACATTCTCCTCTGCTCCATAGCGAATGGGCACGACGCCGCAGGCCAATTGCAGCGGCTCTTCTTTCCCTGGCTCGATGACCAGCCTCTGGCAGAAGCCCAGTGTCCCGCCTTTGGCGGTAGGGGTGTAGGAGGCCGCATTGTACGAGGTGAACGCAAACTGCCGCTGTCCCAGAATGACCGCCCTGTCCTGCGTGACCAGGCTGGCGGTCGGGAAGGGCTGGTTCAGGCCGCCGCCGACATGTTTGGAGACCCGCCCCTTGAATCCTTTGCGCGCCAATGGCTTGTCGGTGATGGGCAGCACGTCGAACCCGCCCCAGAACCGGTCTCCCGTCTGCGGTGCGACCTCCACCTCCATTCCCAGTTCCAGCAGAAGTCGCTCTTCGGAGAGGTTGCGCACGCTTCCCTCCAAGGAGAACAAATCCGCCTTCTGGCTCAAGGATATATCCCATTGGAAACCAGAGCCTTGCAACGTCAGTTTATCTCCTTGGGCAGTGGCTTTCAGCGGCAGGCGTTCGGCCTTGCCCCGTTCCATTGCGTAGAACCTGCCAGGGTAATCCTGGCCGTTCCAGGAGAGCACGAGTCCGCCTTGGGTGTCGGACAGTTTGAACGCCAGGCTGTCCGTCGCAAAGGATACCAGACCAGACAGCAATGCCAGAAGGAAAAGCAGTTTTTTCATAGGCGATGGATTGGTTGCGTTTGGTGGAATTGTCTATTTCCAGTGCCACTTGGTGAAGTCGGTGACAAACGTGCCGTCTTCCTTGAACACGCCGAAATCGGTTTGCGGCTGCAGACGGACAGAGCCGTCGGCGTAGATGAAATTGGCGCGGGTTTCGTTGTCGTGGCGCATGGCCTTCTCGTATGTCCAGAAGCGTTCCGGCATCAGATAGGGGCCCTTGCTGTCGGCGAACAGGACGGTCTCCTGCGGGCGGGAAAGTCCGTCCAGTCTGGTTTTGGCTCCGCATTTCCTGGCGCAGCCTTCACGGAGCCACCAGTTCATCCCAAAGCTCAACGGGGATGGCGGAATGTACAGTGGACTTTGAACCTTGCGGAAAAAATCCGCCGCCCTGGGGTCGGCGGGGCAGGACATGGACAGTGAACTCTCGAGGTATGGACGAATCAATTCGCTCCACCATTTCCAGAGCGGTTTGGTCTTGAGTTCGACGTAGGGGAGGACGCCCGTCTCTTCCTGGTACTGGAGAGTCGCCTGGTAGAGATGCGCCAGATGGCGCTGGCAGATGACGGCATGGGCCTCCCGATTCGCCTCGCTGACAATTGGAACCGCCATGACGGCGACCACAGCCAGCAACGCCAGAATGATGAGCAGTTCCCGATAGTTCCTCATGGCGTCTTCAGTAGATGTTGCGCAGGCCGAAGGCAACGTAGGTCTTCGGATAGTTCCCCTGCCATTTGTAGGCGGCCACGTGTCCGTCAAAGTAGGTGATGTTGTCATTGCCGTTGTGCAACTTCGTCAGAAAACGGGTTGCCACGGTTTGGGGCAAACCAATTTCGGCGGCGGACATGGTGGTGCCCCAGGCAACATTTAGTCCCTGCATGTATCGGGTGTCCTGGACTACGGCCTTGGAGTTGCCGTCCTTGAAGGCGATGATTTGGCTAGGAAGCCTGACATTGGTTATTTTGGTGGGGGCCGAAACGTCGATGGGTTTGCCGCTGGACCAGCGGAATACGGCTTTTTGCGGCGTCTTGCTGTCGTCATACGTGCCGTTGCAGATGTAGGAGTGGACCCAGCCGCCCTCGCAGTAGGCGTCTTGCGGCTGGATGTCGGGGCAGAGGACGGTGCGGTCCAGCTTCCGTTCCGAATTGGCGTAGCCGCGCAGCCAGGTGCCCCGTTCCAGATCGCCGCCCGCGAAATGCGAGCCCCACATCATGAACCAGGTCATCCGCGCGATTGCGTTCATGTACTCCACGTATTGGTATCCCGCCATGTCGTCATTCTCCAGCGTATAGGAGAACATCGCCGTGCTGAGTGTCTTGAGGTTGTTGATGCAGCTGGTGGCACGCGCCTTTTCGCGCGCCTTGGACAAGGCGGGCAGCAGCATGGACGCAAGTATGGCGATTATGGCTATGACGACCATTTTGTATAGAAGAATATTGCAAAATTGAAATGTTGGGCTATATTATTCCCGCTGTCGCAAGCAGCACAGCTGATGAAGTCACAAACAGCAGAGCAGGA
>JAFRLP010000557.1 GCA_017431185.1 Victivallales bacterium
GGAGGACAGGATCTTTTACGAGGGGGGCGGGGGGGTCACCATTTCAGGGGGGGAACCCTTGATGCAAAGCGATTTCTGCGAGGGGCTGCTTTGCCGTTTGAAGGCCGAGGGCGTCCATTGCGCGGTTGACACCTGCGGCAATGTCCCCTGGTCTGCCTTCGTGCAGGTCATGCCTTTCACGGACTTGTTCCTCTATGACTTCAAATGCGCCGAGCCCGACAAGCACCGTGTTCTGACAGGCGGACGCAATGAACGGATTCTGGAAAACCTGGTGAGGCTTGACAGGGCTGGCAAGGCCGTGGAACTCAGGATGGTCATGGTGCCCGGACATAACATGGAGGAAAGCGACATTCAGGGGGCCGCCGAATTTCTGGCGCCGCTGAAGAACATAACCGCAGTCCGTCTGCTGGCATACCATTCCCTGGCCAGGGCCAAATTCCGGGCGGTTGGCCATCGCGACACCATGCCGGATGTGCCGTCGCCGACTTTCCAGGAACTGGAGACGGTGGCGGAGACACTTCGCTCCTTTGGTCTCAAAACCATCAATCCATTGCAAGAATGAGGCCATCTTCCCTTGCCTATGCCTCTCATTTCCCCAAAACACACAAGACACAAGGAGATTTCCCATGCTGAATGACATTTGCTTTTTCGGAAAAACGAAAGGTTCTCAAGCGGCGCTCTCTTCCGATGTCGGCGGGAGACGCTTTACGCTCATCGAATTGCTCGTTGTCATAGCCATTATAAGCGTGCTCGCCTCAATGCTGCTCCCCGCACTGGGCTCCGCCAGGAAGAAGGCGTATCTGATCTCCTGCAAGAACAACCTGAAGCAGCTGGCGCCCTCCTTCTTTCTCTACGCCGATGACCACAATGACCTCATCCCTGTGTGCTATTCCAAAAACTATGGGGGGACTTGGCTTGACAGGATGAAGGAATACCTTCCGCCCAGGTTTTGCAGCGCCTTGACGAAGACGGCGCCCCAGGGGCTGATAGCCGGAACCTCGACGAATGGCGCATCGCTGATCTGCCCGGGACTGCTCCATGGCATTGCCAGGTCAGCCACCCCCGATTTCAATTACGGGATTAACGGGATCTATTTTGGCTATGTCACGCAGACCGACCCCGCGCCCTGGTCGGTGAAGAGGCTGACCGTCCGAAGTCCCTCCGGCCTGATGCTGGTCAGCGAACCGCGGTATGCCACCGCCGGGCTTTACGCGATTTCCAATCGCTCGCTGACAGCCCTGCAGCCAGGTTATCTGCGCCGCCATGGGGAGAAAATCAACATCCTGTTCTGCGATGGCCACCTGGAGGACAGGGGCTTTGACGCTTTCCCAAACAGCTTCGCCGAGGACTCCGTGTTCTGGGGGAGGCTGGAGGACAGATGAGAGATGCATGGACAGAGAGGACGAGAGCATGAGACGGGTGTTTTCCCTGGACAGGCGTTGGCGTTTTGCCGTGGACAACGAGGCGGAGCGGGTCGCGGCCTCCGCAAAGCATCAATGGAAATTCCGCAGTGTCAAGGCCGGGCAGGAAGACGGCTTCAAGTCAAGCGGATTTGATGACTCGCGCTGGGAACTGGTGGATTTGCCCCATGACTATGGTGTCCGCACCGCCTTTTCGGCGGAGAACATCCACATGTGCGGGGCAAAGGAGGAGGTGAATGTCTGGTACAGAAAGAATTTCCTGATGGACGAGTCATTGGCTGACCGGCATTTCTCTCTGGTGTTCGAAGGGGTCTCAATGAAGGCCGAGGTCTATTTCAATGGCTCTCTGGCGGGAATTGTGCCTGGTGGATACACCTGGATGGAATTCGACGTGTCGCCTCGAATGCATTTTGGGAAAGTCCCCAATTACATCACCGTGTTTGTGCGCGGTGACTCTGAACAGATATGGAAATACGAGGGGGTTGGCATCTACGACCATGTTCGCCTGCTGGCAAGGAACCCGATGCACCTTGCCTACAACGGACTCTGGGGGCATTCCGCGAAATCCCCATCGGGCAGATGGCTTCTCTTCTGCGAGGCGGAATTGGAAAACTCCCTGTACGAAACGCTGGATGGCACGCTTCGCTTCGAACTTTTCGACCGGGATGGACATTTTGTCCAATGCGTCGAACAGGAATTCCAGATGGAGCCGGATAGTCGGAAAAACATCAAGGCCCCGCCGCTTGAAATGAAGAAAGCCCGGCCCTGGGATTTGGAGGACCCGTATCTTTATCGTGTCAGATGCTCACTCCTTCGCCATGGGAAAGTCATTGACCAGGACGAGGCGCCCGCTGGATTGCGGACGGCGGAATTCGACCCGCAACAGGGATTCCTGCTCAATGGCAGAAAGGTGCTGCTCAAAGGATTCTCCAACCATTTCGAGCATGCCGGTGTCGGATTTGCTGTTCCCGCCTCCATCTCCGAGTACCGTGTCAGGCGGATGCTGGACATGGGGGCGAATGCCTACCGCTGCGCACACAACCAATGCCTGGAAAGCGTGCTCGACGCCTGCGACCGCCTTGGAATGCTCGTAATGGACGAAAATCGCTTCTTCGAGACCAGGGAGGAGAACCTCGCCATGCTGCGGAACCAGGTTCGGCGTAATCGCAAGCACCCATCGGTCATCCTTTACGGCCTGTTCAGCGAGGAACCGTTGCAATGTACTCCCGAGGGGGGGAGGCTCTACCGGAAACTGAAAAGCGTCGTTGGGAAACTGGATGGCACCAGGCCTTTTTCGGGAAGCACGCAGAGGGTCGAGACCTGCTGCGAGCAGGAGTCTGTTATTCAGCCGATGGATGTGGTGGGTGTCAATTACGAGGTGTGGAACTGGGATAGGGTCCATGCCTGTTTCCCGGACAAGGCCGTGCTGGCGACCGAGATGACCTGCATGCAGACGATGCGCGGCGAACTGCACTATGACCCCGAAAAACAGAAATTCGATGATTACGCGCAGGAAAACCACTGGTTTGGCTCCACGGCGTATGAAACCTGGAAGAACGTCCTGGCCCATCCCTACCTGGCGGGTGTGTTCAACCATTCAGCCTTTGACCATCGGGGGGAGCCGCAGCCGCTGGATTATCCCCTGATATCGTGCTCCTACGGCGCCATGGACACCTGCGGATTTCCCAAGACTCTTTTTTACATCTTCCAGTCCTGGTTTGACGACCGGCCAATGATGCATGTTTTTCCGCACTGGAACCATCGTCCGGGCACGGAGGTCCCTGTCCTGACGGTGACCAACTGCGAGGAGTGCGAACTGTTCCTCAACGGACGCACCCTGGGAGTCCGGAAGTGCCAGCCCTGTGTCCCCTGCCTATGGACTGTGGCCTTCGTGCCCGGTATCCTTCGTGCCGTGGGATATTGCGCCGGTGAGCAGAGGGCGGCATATGAGGTGAAGACCGCCGGCAGCCCGTTTCGTCTGCTTGCCGAGCCTCACAAGGACCAAATTGCCGATGACGGCGATGATGCGGTGGCCATCAATGTCCAGGTGGTTGACCAGGCGGGAACCCTCTGCCCTGACGCCGGGGAACTGGTCACCTTCCATGTCGCCGGAGGCCGGATCCTGGGTGTGGGCAACGGCAATCCAGCCAGCCATGAGCCGGATTTTGCCTGTTCCAGGAAACTCTACCATGGCCGGTGCCAGGCGATTGTCGCCTGTCTGCCGGAAACCTCGAGGCTGGCGGTCAAGGCAACCTCCCCTGGTTTGCTTCCCGCCATGGCGGAACTGACTGTCCGCCATGTCAGTCCCGTGCTCCAGCTTCCCGGCTCGGACAGCAGAATGGTCGATGCCTGGAAAATGTCCTGCACCGCCTTTGCGTCAAAACCAGATCCGAACCGCCAGATTGACTGGAGTGAGAATAACGCCTTTGTGTCGGTCAACATGTCCTCGGAGCGCTTTCAGGATGGCCTTCAGCCTGGTTGGATGCTTTACCGCGCTGACATTGCCATCCCCAATTCGAGCGGCAAGGAGTGCAATGCCGTTTTCCGTCCGGGGCTGCTGCGCTGTCATGCCTGCGAAATCTGGGTCAACGGGGAAAAACGGTTTGAAAAGGAAACGGAGAGGGACGAGTACCTGGGAAAGGCAGCCGTCGAATTCCCGACGGGAGGGGCGGATGTCTTGCAGGTTACCATCCTGCTCAACACCTTCGGTGGCCGTGCCGGAGTCAACGGGCGGGACAGCGAGATAAGCATTCAAGTCCATTGACATTTGCGGAAAAGGAGAAAATCATGCTTGCGAAGAAAACTCTGGCGGCCCTGGCGTTGCTGTCCATGCCGGTCTGGGCGGTCACCCTTCAGGAAATGGATGGCTGTCTTGCTGTGAAGAATCGGTGGTATTCCCTGGAATACAGCCGAGGCAATTCATTTTCAGCCTCCATTTTGACGGGGAACGGCTGCCGATGCCTGGTCATCCCCTATTTGTATGTGGACACGGAACAGGAGAAGTACACGGGGCGAAAGAATCCGAAGCCGGCTCTGGTGAACCGACGTTCCATGCCCGTTGCCGCCAGGGTTGCCAAAGCCACCGAAACGGAGGTTGACCTGGAGGTCTCCTTTGATTTCAAGGGCGGGAAAGTCAGGGAGAAAATCCACTTCGATGACACGCCGACCATTCGGTATGACATATCCATAGACCATTCGGTCCGGCTCCATCTCCACTCACTCAAGCTCCTTGCCGACTACGGCTCCGCCGAGGCGGTTTTCCTGCCTGACGGAAAGCGTGTGGCCGGATATCCCGTCTATGGCAATGTGGTGCGCGGCCAGGGCTGGCGTGGGGTCAGCGACCCCAAATGCGGCCTGTACGCGACACTGGGAACTCTGGCCCAGCCCCTGCTGGCCGGACTGGAATACGGCATGACGGGGAAGCGGGAGGGAAAAGGCACGGAGCATACGGAAATCAGCGTCACCAGCGTACCGCTGGCTGGAAGAGGGAAGAAAGGGAGAGTGGACTTCACCTATTTTCTGCAAGTCACCTGTTCGCCGCAACAGGCCGTGGAGGCGGCCGAAGAACTTTTCGGCAAAAGGGAGGCCCCCTTTTTCTTCTGCTATGAGACCGAGAAGCTGGTCACACGCCCAGGTGAGCCGAACGCATTGCTCATCGAGGTCAGGAACAATGGCGCCTCGGCGCGTACCGTGAAACTGCGCACTCTCCTTCACTACGGACTTGACTGCGAATGCGAACTGGACGTGCGCACACTGGAACTGGCCCCGCGTTCCCGGCATCCCCTGCAACTCCCGCTGGAATTTCCCCAGGCGGCACGTCCTGGCCTGGCTTTGCGGACGGAGTTGCTGGACATCGGCGGCAAACTCCTGGACTCCGCCACGGATTTCTGCAGTGTCACGGACTTTGCGCCCCGGGATACCGCATTCGGCCTGACCAACACGAACATTCTGAACAATGAGGGGATGGCGGAAATCCAGAATTCCGGTTTCAAGCGCAGGTACGTCGGCGCCTATGAATATTACTGCTGGGCTAAGTCGGTCATAGGCGGCCTGGCGCCAGGCGAGGAGTCCTGGACACCGAACACGGAGCACCACTTCGATGGCACACTGACCAGGAAATTTGTCCAGGAGATGGTGCGGGACGCCCATCGGAAGGGGATTGGGGTTTATGCCTGGATTACCGGCCTCTGGAATTACCACTATGCTTTCCGCCATCCAGAGCGTCTGCAATACAACAAGGAGGGCCAGCCAAACATCTATGGCGGGGCCGTCTATCCCGATGGCCGCCGGCGGGCTGTCATAAAACCGCATATGTTCACGGTCGAGCGGGCCGATGAGTGGGGCAGGGAGATGGCGGACTCAATCGACATGTTCGGATGGGATGGATGCCGCTGGGATTGGAGTTTCTGCCCGAATATGCTCTCTGACCCGCTCTTCATGGGAGAACGGGCGGAGGACTGGTATGACTGGAGGGGCGTCCCCTCCTCAAGGCTTTTCGCCGACCCTGACCAGACGGCGGTTGACTGCCTTCGGGCCTGGCGCAAGGCGGTTGCGGAACGCCATCCGGATTTCATCTACGGAACCAACTATGGTTCGCGCCCCGTCCTTTGGAAAATGAATCCCAAATACAAAAGGGAGTCGGCCCGGGATGCCCTGACCCTGTTTGAGGATATGGGCAGTTACCAGAGGGGCGAGTGGTGTACCTTCGAGAAATGGGGACGGGAGCTTGTCCGCAGGATAGACGAGGTTCGCCCCTTTGGCGCTGCGCCTGTCGTCGGTTTCATGTCCGGGCTCCCCCCGAACAGCGTGTCGCACAATCTGGCCAGGTACATCACCATCGCGGCGGGAATCAAATGGTGGGACTCCAACATCATCTCCATCGACATGCCCTCCGACCAGGTGAGAAACCGCTTCCTTCTCCGGTATGCGGACTATCTGTACGGCACGGCGTTCCTTCATCCGAAGGAGGTTCCGGTTGCGCTTCGCTCTCCATCCAGGGTTTTGTATGAGCCATTCGTCAGGGAGCGGAAGGTCAATGGAGGGCGGGAGATACTGGTTCCGATTCTCAACATGCCGCAGGACAATGAGTACATCTGCTGCCGTCACGATGCGCCGCCTGTCCAAAAAGACCTTAGGTTGAGTATGCAGCTGGAGTCAGACGAGAAAGTCATCGGTGTATGGCTGATGTCCCCCCAGCATCCGCTCAAGGCCTCCAGGCTGTCATGGAATGGCGCTGGGGTCGCCATTCCGGAACTCGTTGATTTTGCCCTTGTGCTCGTTCAGGTGAAAGGAGAGAGAAGATGAGAGTGTTTGAGATTATCGCAGTGCTGTTGGCGACGGTCGTTTCGGTTTTCGGCCTTGACCGGGTGGTGTTCGCCGAAAGTTTCCAGTCGTCCGCCGCGTTGGAGAACTGGCGGATGGTCAGCGGGCGGGAGGGCGCTGTGTTCTCCATCTCCCCGAATGGCTTGAACCTGCGGCACAGGAACACATCCCCGGGCGTTTTCGTCGAAAGCGCAGTCCCTGTCATCAGGCGTGGACGGCTGGAATTCGACGTCACTGTCAATCCCGGCGCCGACGGGGTGTCCAATGGAATTGGCCTCACCCTGGACTTGTACAACGTCTCCACCTTCTGGCATGATGCCTGCAAGGACTGGAGAATGTATTTTCCGGAACCCAACTCCAGGCGACTGCCCAATTATTTCATCGAACCGGTGGGGCACCGCATGATTGCACCAGTCAAGGCTGGACGGAAGTCCCACTACAAAATCTGCTTTGACGCGGACAGCGACCTGGTGGAGTTCTACCTGGATGACATGGACGACCCGGCTGCCGTACGCTATGACGTCTCCGTCCTGGGGCATGCCTTCTATCAGGGCGGCTTTCTGCGGCTCGGCTCCTTCGGATATGCACCCAAAGAATACTGCACGGAAATCGGAAACATTGTGTTGCGCGAGGAGACGCCAGACCAGGCAGAAACCACAGAGCGCACCCTTGCCCTGGTCTTTGACGGCATGTCCTCGCAGCATTATCCTGTGCGGAGGCTTCTGCGGAGCATTAAGCCCTCGAACATACGGCAGTATGTGTGGGACTCCCCCGGCCCATTCGATCCGAACACAAACAACTATCGATATTTCAAACTGCCTGGTTTCGCGTCCCTGGAGCGTGCGGAAATCATCATATTCAACGATGCGCCGATTGTGGAGGACGCCTTGCAGAAGAAGATACTGGCGTCCGTTGAGGGCGGCGCGAAATTGCTGGTGATGGGGGGCCTGTACACACTGAACCGGGGGGGCTTCGCCCATTCTCGGTTGGGAAACGCCTTGCCTGTGCTGTTGGATGAAACCTGGAATCTGGCCGGCGACGGGAAGCATCCGGTCAGCCTTCATCCCCCGCGTTTCCAGGCCGTCATCTACTATTGGCTGAAGTTCAAACCCGCCAAGGATGCGGAGGTCCTGATGACCGCAGCAGGCGCTCCCGTGCTTTTCCGGAGGAAACTTGGAAAGGGGAGCATTGCGGTTTTTGCCGGAACCGCCCTGGGGCCGGTGGAGAAGAATGTCTTCTGGAAGACTTCGCTTCTCCAGGAGATTTTTGACTGTGCGCTGAAAGGCAGCGGTGGTCTGTAACGTGATGGCCCTTTGTGAATCTGGCTGCGCGGACTTCGCCCCCAATGTTCCGCAGCCTGGAAAAAGGAGACGAAATGCCCAATTGGCTCAGACACAGGAATGACCTCATGGCCATTTTCAACAATGCGCGTTTCTGGTTGAGGCATTATGTGCATGGATACTATGCTGTCAACAACAGCGCCATGGTATCCATGCCAGTCAACCGGCTGTTCTTCCCGCTGAAGAATCCAAACGGAGGCAGGAACACCATCGCGGACTCCAGTGACACCCATGTCCTGGCCTTCGGACGGATGTATTTCATCCCTGCCTTTCTGCCTGTCCGATTCTCCCTGGACAGCCAACTGTATTTCCTCTCCATCCACACCAACCTTGACATTTTCCCGAATGTCGAGCTGTTTTCCGGCTGTCACCGTATGCTTGACATCCCATCACCGCCGGAGACTTCGGAATTGATGGAAGTCTTTGACGAACCGCAGGACACCTCCTTTTTCGATGCCCTGAGAATTGGCAGCATGGTATTGTCCATCATGTGCCGTCTGCTGGATTTCTACAGTCCGAAGGAGTTTGCCGTCCCTCTTGCCCTGAAGCGCTTTTCGAGCATCTCGAATTTCCTGAACCAGAATGCCACGGCCAGGACGTCGGTGAATGAACTGGCTGACATCCATGGGGTTTCCAGGGAGAATTTCACCCGGAAATTCACCCGTGTCACAGGATTGACCCCGAAGAAAATCATTGACCACTTTGTCGCAAGGCGTTGCATTGACCTAATCGACGCGGGTGGCAGCTTCAAGGAAATTGCCCATCAGCTCAAATTCAGCAATGAATTCGCCTTCTCCCGCTATTTCAAGAGGGTGACAGGGGAGTCTCCCAAAAACTGGTGCCGGAAAAACGGCAGGCGCTGGTGATTCCGGAGCAACGCCAGGTTGACGGAAGTTGCCGCCTCCTGCTAGTATCATGTAACATTTAAATTTTCGCATTAATGGCTACGGTTTTCCGAAATGTGTTGTATATTAATGTGGCATCCCCGACATTAAACAACAACACACCACAGGAGCTAGGCATGGCCATTCGCTACACAATCA
>JAFRLP010000558.1 GCA_017431185.1 Victivallales bacterium
CCAACTTACTGCAATTTCGTCGGCTTTTTCAAGCCATTTCGCAATTCGCTGTTCCACTGGGACGCATTCCCCCCAATACCCGACAAATAGACTGTCTGGAAGACGCTCTGCTGCTTTCAACATTTCATCCTCAAGAAGATGCAATGCCCTTGCGATGTAGATTCCTCGCGCATCATCATCTTCGGGGTTGGCGACGCTTCCTGCTGAGAACAGGTCCCTTGCCTGGTGGCAAAGGACACCGTGATAGGTGAGCAGGAAAAGGACAAGTCCATCATACTTGTCACGGCACCTGCCTGATTTGACGATTTCAGGGCAGAGCAGTGCGGCTTCCGCTCTGAGCTTTGCTTTTTCATCTCGTCCAAGGTTCGTGTATAGCCTTGCTTGAATAGGCAAAGTGTGCTCCTCCAGCCCCTCCAACCACCAGAGTTTTCCATCCGGGTGCTTTTTCTTGGCATAACGGCGAATGAATCTCATTTTCTCAGCCATGTCCAGTTTGCGGAAATCATCGTATCGAATGCCCATCTGCTCAAAAAGAGAGACATGCATGGGATTGTTCTCCACGTCGATTTCCACTTCAAACCTTGGCACATGCGAGGTGCGGACATGAATGATGCTAGCCTCGTATTTTCCCCAACGGACTTCTGGGGTTCCGCCCATCTTGCCAAACACCAGATAGACATATCTGACCGTTTCAATGCGCTGGTTTTCCTGTATGCTGTTACCGATGGTGCGCCAGGTGTCATCAGTGGTGAATTTGACTTCAATACCATATTCCCCTGCAGCGATGTCTGGAAACGCCTGCGGTGGCGGGTTTAAGTCTATCTTAAAGATTTTTCCTCCCCGTGAACGCATTGCCATCAAGTATCTGACACGATTTTCGAACTCTGGGGAGGATGCGAAAGCCTTTGCTCTTGCCTCTACTGTAAGTTGTGCGCAAATGTCATCCAGCAGTTTTTCGAAATCCGTTTTGTCCATTTTCACTACCCCCCATTTCTGATGACTGACATGACTGCACGGGCAACATGCCAGGCCAGAACGGGTGGCACTGCATTGCCGATTTGCCGTTCGGTCGCCCTTAGGCCAGAGGGGAACACAAAGGTGTCGGGAAAGGATTGAATGCGGGCTGCCTCGCGCATGGAAATGCGTCGTGGCAGGGAGTAATGAAATTGAATGTTTCCGTGGCATTCCGCTCTCATCGTGTAGCCAGGTCGGTCTGCAAGGAGTTTCCTGTTGCCCTGCTCGCCACTCACTTTCGCTTCGCTCCAGATGTGCGAGAAAGCTTCGTCACGCGGGTGATTTTCAAGATCGGCAATGGCGTCTTTGGCGGTGACAGGCGCAAAAGGGGTCGTTTGCTGAGGCGGGACGAACGTCGGCATATCCTCGCGGGTTCCCACGATGAACACACGTTCACGTGTCTGTGGAACGCCATAGTCTTCCGCATGGTAAACCTGATAATGAATTCTATAGCCGAGGGCGCAAAAGTCATCAAGGATTTTTCTTCGTGATTCTTCATGTTTCCTCAGCATCAGGCTTCCCACATTTTCTGCCACGAACACTTTGGGCCTGATGACTGAAACAGCTTGCACAATCACGGTGTAGAGACTGCTTCGTTTTCCGTTGATGCCAACCATCTTGCCGTTGATTGAGATGTCCTGGCAGGGAAAGCCGCCTATCACGATGTCTGCATATTTAGGCAACTGGTTGAAGACGTCATTGATGTCCCCTTCTATAATGTCTCCAAGGTTCCTCCTGTAAGTGACACAGGCATCATGGTTGATTTCATTGGCCCAGATGATTTTGATGCCGTTTTTTTCATAATGTCTGCCCAGAAAGTCAAAATCCCCGCGAAAGCCCATGTCCATTCCGCCACAGCCGCTGAAGAGCGAAACCAGGGTGATGGAGGCCGTTGTCTGTCGTTTGGGGACAGGATAAGGCTCGTCTAGTTCGACAATCCAGTTGCGTCCGATTTTCCTGGCCGAATGCATATGCCCGTTTTCCGCATGGCGGCGGATCGTGTCCCCGCTTTTTCCGTGTTTTATCGCGTATTCAGCAAGAGAAACAAGCATTTCCAGTCTCCTTGTACGGTTTTATGACTATTATGATTCAACATTAAGTCTTAATCTACACGATATCGTGCGCAAATCAAGCCGTGGCAGCAGAAGAAATGCGTTTTCTCGTGAAAATGGACTATTTTTCTTGAAGGATGCATTGTAGTCTGCCGTCATGTCGCATTTGAGACATTCCTAGACGGTGAAATCTCACTTGACGATTTGCGGTGGGATGCGTGTGTCATATATTAGTGCAGGAACGGGCAGAAAGATAGCTCCACAAGGAGATGTTCAATGGACAAATACGGCGTGTTCTGGTACAACGAGGCGGAGATACTCCACTGGACGGAGGCGGATTTTGCGCAAAAGGCCGCCGAATATTCGGCTGTCGGCGTCAATATCGTGATGACCTTCAGCTGCACTCATTTCCGCTGGAGTTTCCAGCCGTGGTGGCCAATGATCACGGAGGCGCTGCGAAAATTGGTCAGCGCCTGTCACGCGCAGGGCATTCGCGTGGTGGAGCATCATAGCAGCCACCTGACCCATAATCCCCGCTCGGCACGGGAGTGGAGCAGCCTGGAAAACAAGTTCCGCATCCGCCGTGCCTCTCTGGAGATGTTCGCGGGACTGCGGGACTGGATTGCGGCGGGGGACCCCGAGATTCGTCCTGGCGTACATCTCTCCGATTGCCGTCAAATTGACGGACGCGCAGGGGACTTCGCCAGAACGGTCTATGGCGGTTATGGGCACTGCTTCAACAATCCCGATTTTCGCGCCGCCTACTTTGCGTATCTGGAGGGCCTCTATCGCACAGGCGTGGATGGCATCATGACCGATGACGTCCAGTATTTCGGCGACACCCATGCCTGCGTCTGCCGACATTGCCGAGAACTGTTCCATGCCGAAACGGGCCATTCCCTGCCAACGCCTGATGGTTGGGGGGAGTTCCATGGCGACTACAGCAACCCCGTCTTTCTCGCATGGCTGCGTTTCCGTCTGCGCTCCACCGAAAGGTTCCAGCGGGAGGTCACCGCGCATTTTCGGGGGCTGGGACTGGCGTTGCTGCGTCCCAACTATTCAGCCACAACCTTTGGGCGCAATGCCGTCGCCTACCCCTTTGAGGAGGCCGCCGACCTGTGGAGTTGCGTGTTTCAGGAGAACATGTTCTCCAGCGTCATACGCACGGCATGGCCATCCTGGATGAGCATGGCCGAGCAGCGGACTGCCTTGGGCAATCGGCATGGTGTGCCCGCCATGTCCATGTTCTACCCGGCACGTGAAGACGACTATTTCTTCTGCTGGTCACTGGCGCGATGCTGGAACCACCTGCTGATGGCCAGTCCAGAAGGCGGAGACCTGAATGGCGTGGAACGCCTTTTCACGCCATTTGACCGTGAACATCCGATTTTGAAGCAGGGGATTCCTCTGACGGATTATGCCGTGCTGGAACCACGCAGTTCCCTGGATTTGACCGCCAATCCGCTTCCGAACGTCATCTGGCCTGTCAATGCATTTATGCAGGCCGGCACGTTTCGGAATGTGCATCAGGCCATCCTTTTTGAAAACGACACGCTTGATACCTGGCTGAAGCATCCTTTGGTGGTTGTCGTCGGAGCCATCATGCTCAGCGATGGGCAACTCGACCTGATGCGCCAGTATTGCGACCTCGGCGGACACCTGTTCATCTACGGGCCTCTGGGAACGAAGCGACCCGATGGCACTGACCGTGAGCATCCAGAGCGTGTCTTTGGGATTGAGGCGGAATTGACGGCGAAGCGCCCACTTCCCGCTGGGGAATTCACCTGGCGTGGGCAGGCCATTTCCCTGCCTGACGTGGAGGAGGGCATTGCCTTCCAGAGCATCAGCGGCGCGGGAGTGCAAGTCATTGCCCGAGGACAGGACGGGAACCCTTGGGGAATTACCGCCCTGGACGACCGTTTGATTTGGCTGGTAGGCGGCATCCGCTGCCATCGCGGACAGGACGTCCATTCTGATTTGCGCATCTCCCGCTGGACTGCACAGCCAGGACAGTCGTCTGCACAAACCAATGCAGTCTCCTATCTCCGTGACGTGCCTGGCGAGATACTGCATCGAATCCTGCCGCGTCCCCAGATGCTGACCTGCTCCAGCGAGGATTATCTTTGCACGGCGTATCTTGCCGGTGATTCCAGTCGTGCCGTTGTGCATTTGGTCAATGTGGCAGGCGTGTTGCCACAGAGCGGCGAACAGGTGAGCCACCAGGATTTGTTCATGCATTTCCTGCCAGGGGCCGAACGGAATCGTGAACCTGTCACGCTGACGCTGAATCTCCCGACGGCGGCTGAAATGCCCGATCGTGCTGTTGCGCATTCGCCCGAATTCCCTGGTGGACGCACCGTCCTTTGTCACATTCAGGCCACTGTCCTGACGCTCACGATTCCAGCGGGCACCTTCGCGGGGTATTTGTACATTGAAATGCCATTGTAAATGTCACTTTTGCGCCATTTTTCTGTCCACTAAAACTCCTTGCTTCGCTTGTTTCGCGTTTTGTTTGGTCGTATATTATCAGGGTGGTTTTGAATCAAAGAGTTTGGACGTGGCTTCGCATGGCGTCACGCCAGAACATTCGGACGAGGTGTGGGATGAAGAATGTAACCCATTGTAAGTCAAGGATTTTCACTCTTATTGAATTGCTGGTCGTCATAGCCATAATCGCCATACTCGCGGCCATGCTGCTGCCGGCGTTGCAGAAGGCGCGGGAGAAGGCCAGGGCCATCAGTTGCGTCAATAATCTGAAGCAGTTCGGCCTGGCGTATTTTGGCTATACGGACGCCAACGAGGATTTCTCCTGCTACTACCAGGCTGACCTGCCCTACCGTCATGGCTTTCTGGTCTATATGGCCCCGTATGGCGGATGGAATGCCCCTGAAATTGCGCAGGCCAACCAACGGGTCGTCAAGCAGTTCCTGTGTCCTTCGCAACCCATGGAGATGGCCGCGCTGGACAGCACCACTGCCAACAGTTACTACTATGGATACAGCGGCAACGCCTCCCATCTGGGCACGGGCACGGCAATCATGGGCTATCACACTGGCACTCAAAAGGATGTCACCTTGCCGGTGAAGGTCACGAAACTCAGGACGCCCAGCGGAATCGCCCTCATCGCGGACAACAAGCGTAATGCCGCGGGCGCCTCTGCCATCAGCTTTGGCGTGGCGGGGGCCGGCTGGGCAGGAATCAGCGACTACATTGCCTTGGACAACTGGATGGCGCGTCGTCACGGCAATGGCTCCAACATCCTCTACATTGATGGCCACGCCCAACATGTCACACTTTCCTTGCCCATCACCAAAAATTCGGATTTTCTGGGGGCGGAGCAGGTGAAATGAGGACATGGCGCGAACTGGTGGCTGTCATTGGAGTTGTCGCGATTCTCGCTCTGACGCTGGGAATGGCCGGCATGCGCTCGGAGAGCGCCAGGCGGACGCTTTGCCAGGCCAATCTGCGTGAAATCTTCCGTGCAGAACAGCAGTACGAGGAGGAGCATGGGATCATTCCGCCATTGTACATCGAGCAGTTGCCCAGTTGGATATTCTGGCACAGCTTTGTCGCGCCGCTGGTCAATGATGTGCGGGTGTTCGCCTGCCCGTCCGACCCCAGGTCATCATATCTTTTCGAGGAAAACACTTCGCCGCTGTTCAGCGGTACAGTCGCCCTGACCAGCTGCTATGGCATGAACCGTTTCCTGCTGGCGGCTGGTGCGCAGAAGGCGCATGCCCCCGCCGCCAGGCTGAAGTATCTTCAGCAGCCATCGCGCACCGTGGTGTTCATGGATTCCCTGCGTCCCTTTGTCACGCCAGACCTGCTGTGGGGCGACAAGCGCAATTTCCGCCACGACCAGAAGGCGAACTACATCTTTGCAGATGGGGCGGTGAAGCATCTGGAACAGGAATTCTTCGGCACTTTCGAGGGAGACAACTTCCTCACGGATTTCTCACGTTGGCATTGGAGGTAAAAAATGAGATTCTCCTTCCTGATTGTTTTTTTGTTTCTACTCTCCGTGTATGGCGAAGGCTTCCGCCTCACGGGAAATGCGGGGTTTGAGGTCAATCAGGTTAAAGGGGAACTGTATGTTCTGGACGGCAAGACAAAGCGCGAGCTCCCTCTGGTCGCCCGTGGCAATCAGGATGCTCTCGTGCTTGAGTCGGGCGAGTGCCGTCTGACCTTGGACAGGATTGCGCAACGGGCGAGGCTGTGGCATTTCCACGGGCAAGCCCAGAACCTGGGAACGGAGGAGGCCTTCTGGGAGATTGGCGTCCGCCTGTTTCCGACGCTGAGTTCGGATGACCAGTTCTGGGGCGGAGTTGACCCGTTGCCCATCAAGGGAAAGCCCATTGTGCGGGCCGGGAAGGGGGCTGGCAGTTATAAGCGCGACAACCGTCCCTGGCTGGCATTTCCAGTGGCTGCGGTGTTTGGCGGGAATCGGGCGGTCATCGCGGCGGGGCGGAATGGCGCGCCGCTGAGTTATACGTCCGCCTCGTTTTTCCCGCAAGGAGACAAGGGGACATTGGCCTACGCCATCCGCATTGTGCCTGGCGCAGGGCGTTCCCTGGAGTTCAGCCTGTCGGCAGGCGTCGTGCCCATGCGTTTCGAGAACGAGGAAAACATAGTGCAGGCGCACTACGATGCGTTTCCCGAGGATTGGCGCGCCTTGCATGGTTGGGACAATCAGTACATCTGGGGGGCGGACTCCTACTATGCGGCCTGGAAGGCCAATCCGCCGAGCCGTGAAAAGCTGCGTCGTCGCTACGCGACCATCGAATGGGCATACACGCCCTGGAAGCGTCCAGGCGATGTGTTTGGCAGCGAGCAGTACTGGCACTATGAACCAAATACGCCTTTCCAGAACAATTTCTCGACCATCTACAACGGCGAGTTCTTTGACTACACCAAACTCACCGTGGCCGAGTTTCACGCCAGGCGCAAGCGAATTTTTGACCTCTACGCAGCGGATTTCGGATATTGCTTCTACACCTGTCCTGCATGGTGCGAGTACAATCTCGCCAAGGAGCATTTCCCTGACGCCTTGAATCTGGATGTGGAAGAATCACTGCCTCGTGAGTTGAATCGCTGGACGACTTTGAACCACCGCGAACTGGCCGTCATGCCCCAGTGGAGCGACTATGGCAAGTTCTTCACCGAGAGTATCCAAAAGGCGTATGCGGAGCTCCGTCCCGTGGGCATTGCGATGGATGGCGGCGGATGCGGGGTGTATTATCGTGGCGAGGCCACCAAGAACGCGGAGATTCCTGAACGCGCCTGGGATGAGAAAGGGGTGTTCATGGACGAGAGCGCTGCGGTTGACCGCCTGGTGGATGTCATCCATGCGCTCAATCCCGAGAATCCACCCATTGCCTGGAAGAACTCCTTGGGCAAAAGCGACTACATGATGCTGGAGACCAGCATCTTCAATCCATACTTCAAGCGCTGGATGCCGCACATGCGCTACCTGATGGGACAGAGGCCAGTCTCCGTGCACAGTCCTGGATTCTTGTTTGACGACACCATCCCTGCCTGGCGGAACATGACCCATGAGCAGTTCATGACGGCCTTCGGCAAACTGGCTGACCACGTGGTGTTCACCGACTTCGAGTATGGCTTCACCGAATGCTATTCCACCAGGGACGGCAATCCGCGCTCCATCTACTCCCAGCCCGAACTGCTGGAGTGCATGCGGCTGGGATGGCAGGCGCTACCTCCCGTGGAGACTGACAACCAGGGGAAATACCTTTACCGTTCGCGGTTTGGCCGCAGTGCGGACACCATTCTCTTTTTCGGAAATCCCTGGGAGGAACCGATGCCCCTGCATTTCAAGGTCGATAACTCGTATTTGGGCGGGGTGAATCTCTTTGTCCGCAAAATGCGCGACCAGGCTTCCTTGAGCCAGCGGTACAACGCGCCTGACACGTGCTTTCAGGACACCTTGCCTTCACGGCAGCCCGCGCTCTACGAGGCCATCGTCAGTTTGAGCGCCGCCCCTGATGGCCTGGGGGCGGAGGCAACCGTCCGCAAGGACTTGAATCGCCAGGAATACACGATAAAACTGGACAACAGCACTCCGTTCCAGGCGGACATCACTCCTCGGCGCATACGCAATTACGTCGCATCCGTCAAGGTGAATGGGCGTGAGCCTGACGGGACGGTTCCACCCCAGGCGGAAATCACCGTTGAATACCATTCCACCTTGTTTGCCTGCACGTTTGCGGATTTGAACGCTTTCCCCTGGCTGGACAGTCGAACCATTCTGCCTGATGCCCCCAACGAGGCGGAACAGAAGGCTGCCAGGCATCTGCGCGAGTACTTCGATTTTCTGGGACTGAAACGTGGAGAGGGGACGGCAGTGGTGAGGCTCTCGGTGCGTCCAGGCTGGTCGCATGGCCAAAAGCCCATTCGCCTGGAGAATGGGGAACTGCTGTTCCAGGCCACGACGCCGTTGGAGGCGCGTGGCTTCATGCTGGAACTCAATGCGGCGATGGACAGAAGGTTTCCGTATTTCGTGAAAGAGCCCTATGGCGGCCCCGTGATGAAGAAAAAATTCGATTTTCTGAATCGTCCGCTGACCTATCGGCGTTGCTTTGAACAGGAGGGAAGGCCATGAGATTTCCAATGTCCCATGCGAGAGTGGCGGCGCTCCTTCTGTGCGGTGGGCTGTTGTCGTTCGCGGAACCGTCACGTTTCATTAGGCGGAATCCTGTCCAGAAGAACTTTTCGGCGAGTTCCTTGGTCACGTTGCAGAACGATTTTCTGACGGCGGATTTTGCTCGGGATTCCTTGGGGCGGCTGGTGAGTCTGCGGTATCTGGGAGAGGAACTGCTCACGCCTTTTGAGCGTACCGTCTGGGTGGGCAACCCCCTGATGGAGACCTCCAGCAGCAATGTGTTCGGTTTACGCGAACTGCTATGGGGAGTCAGGATGACCACTCTGGACCTCCCCGTGGATTCCGTTGAACGCTACGGTGACAACGGGTTAGACCTCGTCGCCTCCAACTATGGCAACACCCCCTTGAAACTGACCCGACATGTCTCCGTGGCGAAGGAGGGATGCCTTCTCCGCTATGAGGTGCAGTTGACAAACCAGGGGGCAAGCCCGTACAGCTATAGCTTGTGGCTGAACCTGATACCGCGTCAGCCGTTCCATCCCATCATCCCGCTGGCGGATGGTCTCCTGAAGAGTTTTGCGTTGGGCAACAACTTCCACTCCGCCGATGAGAATTGGCTTGCCGCACGGCTGGAAAAGCCTGCCGTGGTCCTCGCGCTATCCTGGGCGCACCAGGAATTGGAACCAGATGGGCGTTTCTACAGCCATGGCGCACCCAACTTCAACACCTTTGAGGCAATTCTTGGCAAACGAACACTGGCTGCGGGAGAGAGCGGAACGCACGCCTACAGCCTGCTGATTCTGCCTGGCCTGCCTCGACTGAACGCACTATTGGACACCATCGGCATTGCGGTCATTTCTGCCGATTCTGGCTACCGTCTGCTGTTCAGCGCGGCGGAGCCAACGCCTTCACGGCAGATGCAACTTCGGCTTGCGGATGGCAAGGAAACCACCCTGGCCATTCCTGCTTTGACGCCAGGAAAACTTTGGGAGACCACCATGCAAAATCGTCCGCAGTCCATTATATTAGAAGGAAAACAGGAGTGTCCTTTCCATTACTGAACAGTCTGTAAGAGTTATGAACATCGTTGCGTTTGGGGATTCCATCACAGAAGGCCGGACAGGTGTAAATAAATGGAGTGACGCACGAATGAAGAAAACAATCTTTCTGCTGGCTGTGACAATGCGATGAAGAAGATGACTCAACAGGAAATCGCCGACTCGTTGCATCTGAGCAGGCGAACGGTGGCGCGGGTGCTGCACAATGACCAGTTGGTGCGTCCGTCAACTCGGCGGCAGGTCATTGCCGCGCTCACTCGAAATGGCTACTATTTGCAGACGCACACCAAACCTGAGACGGTCTTGCTGGACCTGATGTCCAGCAACGGCTATTTTGCGCGTTGCGTCGAGCCTCTGATGCGCCGTCTCACCGCCAGAAACTTCAATTTCGTGGTGACCAACCATCGGGAGGCCCCGGGCGGTTTCCGCAAGATGGTCGGACGTTTTGACACCCTCCTGTTCTGTTCCATACCGGATGAGGAGGCCATACGCCTTGCCAGGCGTGAAAACCCGATTATCTTCATCATGAACCTGTTTTCCAATGGGGTGCGCGGGGCGGACATCTCCATTGAGCCAGACAACTTCGGAGGGGGGAAGCTGGCGGCCAGGCATCTCATTGACAAGGGACATCGCCGAATACTGGTGCTTCACGGATCCAGCAAATCCTCCTTAATGCGGCGGGATGGCTTTTTCGCGGAGGTTCATTTCAACCATCCGGAGTGTCAGGTGACCTTTCGGGAGACGGCTCTTTCCCCAAAGGACAAGGTGGCGAGCGAACTGGCGCATTTTCTGGCTGGTCTGGAGACGCCTCCCACGGCGGTGTTCTGCACTGGGGGCATCATCGGGGATATTCTCCATGGCGCATTGGGGATTTTGGGGTGGAGGGTTCCTGATGACCTCAGCGTCCTGAGTTACGATTTGCCCCCGGATTTGGGACTGGATTATAGTCTGGAGTACGACTCCGTGTTTTACCGTCCTCTGCAGTTGGTGGAATTGGCGGAGTATAACCTGGCGAACCGCCCCCTGCTTCAGAAAGGCACGAAGGTTGACATCCTGGTGGAGCCTGAGCTGGATATTCACAACTCGGTGCGGGCCATAAAATAGAAATTATTCTGGAAATCGTAAGATTTCGCAACGATTTGGGCGGTTTATGCAATTCAGTTGCCTTGTTTTTGGGAAGAAAAGGCAGTAAGTTAATGCTATCGAGTTTCCCCTGTTTGGAGATGTTTGGTGCAACATGACGTAATGGCGCCATGCCTGTTCCAAAACGCAAGGGGGGACAATAAATAGCAACAATGAAATCTTGTGTTTCATGACAGGTGAAATTATAGTAATCCCGCCTGCTTGGATTGATGTTTCACCCCCCCAAAAAAAGGAGAGTCCCGATGGAAAAGCTGAATGTCGAGCAACTGTTCCGTTCCCAGTCCGCTGCCTTTGCCGAAACCGCCGCCTTGCTGGAGAGGGTGATGCCTCCCTATTTCTTCAAGAGCGTGACGGAACAGGAATTGACCTCCATCATTCTGATGGCGATGGACATTGAGAACAAGTCAGGCATTCAGAAGATTGAGCGTCCTGACCGCATCCTGATGGTCTATCTGCGGAGTCCCGAATGCACCCCTGTGGCGACCAGCCGCCAGTTCGCGGGGAAACGCATCCTGCGCTCCATCGTCCACCAGTCCGCCCCCTTGAATGAGTCGGGCGACATTCTGGTGGTGGAGCAGGTCTCGAAGGAGACGGAGGCGGACGAGGAGCCCCCGCGCTTCACCTTCGCCGAAATCCGCCAGGCATACCAGGCGCGCTTCGGAAGCGTGCCTGGCAATCTGGAGGACGCGGTGAAGGCGCTGTGCTGGCGTGATGGCGTCGGCGACTTGGATTTGTCCCGCATCGTGGACCGTCTGCGCTTTGCCTGCGAGGTGGCGCAGCGTGACTACACGCTGACGGAGTTCGAGCTGCTTCCTGACGGGGAGTACCGCATCACGATGGCGGTTGCGGTGGTGGCCCGCACGGAGGGCTTCTATGCCCGCACTCTGCAACTGCTGGAGGCCAAGG
>JAFRLP010000559.1 GCA_017431185.1 Victivallales bacterium
AACGGAGTCAGGCGGCATTCGATGTAGCGCGGGGCCGCCGCGTCCATCCCCGTCAGAATATTGCCGAAATTGCCCTGCCCCTCGATATAGAAATGCTTGTTGGTCAAAACCACCAGCGCGCCATAGATGGAGGCGTCGCCGTGCGGGTGAAAGTGCATGGTGTCGCCGACAACGCCGGCCACCTTGTTGAAGCGTCCGTCGTCCTTCAGGGACATGCAATGCAGAATGCGGCGCTGAACGGGCTTGAGTCCGTCATCCACATCAGGGATGGCGCGGTCGCGCACCACGTAGGAGGCATACTGGATGAAGCAGTCATCGAAGAATGTGCGCAGAGAGTCCCCGCCGTCGTTGGCGGGAAGGGCCTCCGGCGAGGATTCCATCAACTCCTCAACGTCCTGGGATTCGCTATTGTCGTTATTGTCGCTCATGGTTCAGAATATCAGGTCGGTCAGATTTCCACATCCAGCAGATTCTGCATAATGTAATCCCTGCGGCTGGGGGTGTTGTTCCCCATGTAGAAACGCAGAATGGACTCGACGTCCCGCACATTGTCAACGGTGACGGGAAGCAATTTCATCGTGTCCTCGGCGATGAAGGGCTTGAACTCCTCGGGGGAGATTTCACCGAGACCCTTGAATCGGGTGACCTCGCAGTTCTTGCCCACCTTCTGGGCGTATGAGTCGCGCTCCTCCTCCGAGAAGGCATAGAAGGTCTTCTTCTTGTCCTTGGGGTTGCGGACACGGAACAGCGGAGTCTCCAGGATGAACAGATGGTTGGAGAGCACCAGCGGCTGGAACAGGGTGAGGAAGAAGGTGATGGCCAGCAGGCGGATGTGAAAACCGTCCACATCCGCATCGGAGGCGATGACGATTTTGGAGTACCGCAAATTGTCCAGGTCATTCTCAATGCCCAGGGCCTGGACGATGAAATAGAGTTCCTCGTTCTTGTAGATGGTTTCCTTGCCTTTGCCGAAGCAGTTGAGCGGTTTGCCGCGCAGCGGGAAGACGGCCTGCGTATCGGGATTGCGGTTGCGAATGAGGTTGGTGGCGGCGGAGTCGCCCTCCGCAAGGAACAGGATGGACTCCGCGCATCTGCGCTGGTCTTCGGGCTTCCGCTTCCCGTCCATGTCGCAAAGGTGGAAACGGCAGTCGCGCAATTTGGGAATGCGGATGGCGACCTTGCGGGCCTGCTCCTTCGCCTCCTTTCGGACAGCGGCGACCTTGCCGCGCACCTCCGCGTTCTGGGCGATTTTGTCGAGTATGCGCTGCTTGATTTCGGGGTTCTTGTAGAGCACCTCCAGGATGGCCTTGGAGACCTCCTCCACAATGGGGGCCTTGATGTCGGTGTTGCCCAGTTTGTTTTTGGTCTGTGACTCGAACATCGGGTTGGCCACCCGCACGGCAATGACCCCAAACAGGCCGCTTCGCACATCACCCGCCTCCAGTTTTTTCGGGGCAATCTCGTTCAACGCCTTGAGCACACCCTCCTTGAAGGCAGACAGATGCGTGCCGCCGTCATTGGTGTATTGGCCATTGACAAAGGAGAAGTAACTTTCATCAAAGCTGCCGGTGTGGGTAAAGGCGAATTCCAGGAGGTTCGAGCGGTAGTGCAACGGGGCATAGAGCGTGGTCTCATCCCCCAATTTGTTGTCCAGCAAGTCCAGCAGACCGCGACGGGAGGAAAACCGGGCGCCGTTGAAAATCAGTGCCAGGCCAATGTTGAGCCAGGCATAATTGGACATCTTGCGCGGCAGAATATGCTTGACATCCCAATGATAGTTCGGGAAATACCGGCTGGCGGGCCGAAAGGAGATTTCCGTGCCGGACGGCTCCTTGCATTTCAGCTTCTGCCTCTTCACCAAGACACCATCTTTGAAGATGGCGGTCATGCTCTGCCCGTCACGCCTGGAGATGACCGTGAAGTCGGTGGAGAGGGCATTGACGGCCTTGAGGCCGACGCCATTCAATCCAATGCTGAAGGCGAACGGGCTGGGCTTGCCATCCTCTCCTGTGGAGAATTTGCCACCCGTATTGATTTTGGAGACGCAATCCACCACGCTGTCCAGAGGAATGCCGCGCCCGTAGTCGCGGACGGTGGCAAGGCCGGTGTCATCGATGGTGATGTCCACCTGACGCCCGACGCCGGCCGTGAATTCGTCAATGCTATTGTCAATGACCTCCTTCAGCAGAACGTAAATGCCGTCATCCGGATGCGACCCGTCCCCCAGGCGACCAATATACATGCCTGGACGCGCCTGGATATGCTCCAGGGAATTCAGTGTCCGAATGTCACTGTCTGTATAACTGCGGCTAGGTTGATCAAATAGGGTAGGTTCAGACACTGCAATCACCAGGAAACAAAGGGAAATGTCCAGCACTCCAGGCTGCTTCAGTCCGCAGGACCGAAAGTTCCCGCGGACAAGCCGGAGTCCCATGCACGGCACACCCATCTCCGAAGGCAGGCCTGCCTTCGGAGA